>JBLNDH010000479.1:0-2803 GCA_050261455.1 Bacillota bacterium | reverse complement strand
TGCCTGCCCGGTCACATCCCGTTCCACCTTCCCCCGGCCGGTGATCCAGCGTATGCGATCGGCGGTGATGACGCGGTATTCGGCTTGGTAGTCGCAGCCGGTGTCCATCGTATGGCGGATCCGCTCCATCACGCGATGGCGATCATCGGGATGCAGGGCGTGGATGAACTCCGCCATGGGCGCCGCGCCGCTGCTGTCCAGATTGATGCCAAACATCCGAGCAAAGTTGTGGTCGGGGCGAAGGCGGTCGGTGGCCACATCCCACTCGAACGTACCCACCTCGCCGGCGATCAGGGCCGCGTCCAGCTTTCGCCGCGCCTCGGCCAGACTGGCCTCGGCTCGCTTATGGCGGGTGATGTCGGTACTCATGCCCACCCACCCCTTGAGCGTCCCGTCACGATGCAACTGTGGAACGGCTCGCGACTGCACCCAGCGGTACTCGCCCGAATGATGCCACAGGCGGTATTCGGTCTCGCACGGCACCTTCGCCGCGACGCAATCCCGCCAATGGGCGACGATGTGATCCCGATCCTCGGGGTGCACGGCGTCCGCCCAGCCCCCGCCAAGCCATTCTTGGAGACTCCGACCCGTGAAGGCCCGCCACGACGGCGAGTCCTCGCACACCGCTCCATGCTCGTCGGTGGTCCACACGATTTGCGATATGGCCTCGACCAAGGCCCGAAACCGCTCCTCGCTTTCCCGCAGCGCCTCATCCGCCCGGCGGGCGGAGCCCGCCTCTTGCTCGGCCTTTCGACGGCTACTGCGTGCCATCCCCCCGACGATAGCGATGCCCACGTTGGAGAGCAGCATCACCCCCACGTGAATCAGTTCTGCCGACGCGGGGTAACCGAAGGGATTAAGGAAGAAAAGGTCGCCAATCAAGGCTGATAGGAAAGTCGCCGCAAGCGCCGGCCCAACCCCGCACCAAATGGCGGCGGTCATCACCGCGAGATAAGACGTCAGATAGGGAGAGGTAGCGCCCAGTACCGGCCGCAGGAACAACCGACCCAGAAATGCCGCCGCCACCAGCCCCACCGCCGTACCATAGCGGCCGACATCAGTAGAGAGCAGAACCGATTTCCAGCCCGACCGGTACCTTGTACTCTGCGTCGTATCCGAACACCTCATCAACATATCCCAATCCCAACCTGTCCATTCCGCCGCCACGACGGCCTAGCTCAACTGCGCGACTGCGTCCCCGCAGACTTAGGGATAGCCGGCGTACCCCCGTCACCATCGGGCAGATTCAAGCCATCTCCGCCGCTGAATGTCTCCAATACTGGCAGGCTCAGCATGCGATGTAGCCCACATCAATTCAGTGATCCCCACAGCCAGAGGATACGATCCAGCGAACGGACCTGTTCAGGAGATAATTCGCCAGTTGGAGTTGTCCGGCGTAGAGCCGTGGGATCCCGGCTGCCCTTGTTCCCCGGTTTCAAGCGTTCCAGACCGTAATCGGCTAGAATCCGCCCCCATGATCTCTCGTGACGAAATCATCCTGGAGTACCTCGAACGCCTGCCCTACCCCCCCTACCCGGTGCAGGAAGAAGCGATGTATGCGTGGGCGGCGTGCGAGCAGGGAGTGCTGCTGTCAGCTCCAACCGGAACGGGTAAGACCCTGGTCGCGGAGGCCGCAGTCTATGAGGGCCTGCGTACCGACAAGAGCGTGTACTATTCGACACCGCTAATTGCATTGACGGACCAAAAGTTTCTTGAACTGCAGGATACGGTCGCCAGCTGGGGCTTTGAACGAGAGCGAGTGGGTCTGGTCACCGGCCTCCGGACGGTCAATCCCAATGCGCAGATCAAGGTTGTTGTCGCCGAGGTGCTGCTCAATCGCCTGCTCCATCCGGAGGTCTTCGATTTCGCCAATGTGGGTTCGGTGATCATGGATGAGTTCCACAACTTCAATGAACCCCAGCGTGGCATTGTGTGGGAGCTGGCGTTGTCGCTGCTTCCCAAGCATATCCGTGTGATGCTGCTCTCGGCCACCGTGGGAGCCGCCTCGGAATTCGTCAACTGGATGGTCCGCAGCCTGGACCGGCGAGTGACTCTGGTCGAGGGCAAGGAGCGCAAGGTCCCGCTGCACTTTCATTGGGTGGGTGATGAACTGCTGCCCGATTTTCTGGAGCAGATCGCCCGGGGCGACGAAGCGTCGCGTAAGACGCCGGCCCTGGTATTCTGCTTCGATCGCGAAGTCTGCTGGAGCACCGCGGAAGTTCTGAAGGGAAAGGACGTGTTCGCGGAGGGACAGCGTCAGGCTCTGCTGGATCGTCTGGAAGCCTTCGACTTCTCCGTCGGTTCGGGCAACAAGTTGCGAACCTTTCTGACACGAGGCATCGGCATTCATCACGCGGGAATGCTACCCCGGTATCGCCGGGTGGTCGAAGCCCTCTTTCAGGAGAAACTGCTGCCGGTGTGTGTCTGCACGGAAACGCTGGCTGCGGGTTTGAATCTTCCTGCACGCTCGGTGCTGCTGACCACGCTGGTCAAGGGCCCGCGGGACCGAAAGAAACTGATCGACGCAAGCTCCGCGCAGCAGATGTTTGGTCGAGCAGGCCGACCGCAGTTCGACTCGGAAGGCCACGTCTTTGCCTTGGCGCATGAGGATGATGTCAAGCTCGTTCGCTGGCAGGAGAAGTATGATTCGATTTCGGAGGACACCAAGGACCCGAAGCTGATGGCGGCCAAGAAGGCTCTTCTTAAAAAGAAGCCCACCCGTCGGCCTGGCTATACCTATTGGAATGCCGATCAGTTCACCAAACTGCAGACGGCCCCCCCTGCCAAGCTTGCGAGCAAGGGC
>JBLNDH010000478.1:0-14764 GCA_050261455.1 Bacillota bacterium | reverse complement strand
CGGATCACCGGCTTCTCACTCGACAAGCGCGTTCATGAGATCGAGCTTTTTCAAGGTTATCCCCCGGCCGCGGCGGCCCGCAAATTCAAATACGAGATCTTCCGCCCCGACACCCGCACGCTTCGCTGCGAAGATCATGACCTCCGCGAGATTGAGGTCATTGATGCCCGCCACATCCGCCTCACCCTTTCCAGCGGAAAAGCCGCCGGTCCCGAGCGGATCGGCGACCAGGTTGTCATCGGCGCGGAGTACGCTCCTCACGGCAGCGCCGCCCATGCCGTCGTCTGCGACGATAGCGTGAATGTGCGCCTGGAGGACATCGACCTGTTCGCCTCCAGCTGCTTCGGCTTCCTGGAGAACAACTGCGACGGCAGTGTTTACCTTCGCTGCCGCATTGACCGTCGCCCGCCCGCCAGTGATCCCGTCAAGCGGGCCGACCCGCGCCTTCGCTCGCTGAACGCCGATGCGTATCACAGCAAACACGCCATCAAAGGGCCGTCCTACATTGAATGCACAGCGCGATTCATGGGTGACGACTGCATCAACATCTGTGGCGATTATCACATGATCACGTCGTCGTAGGGCAGAGAGCTGCGGGTGCTGGCCAAGCATGGCATGAACATCCGGCCCGGCGACCCGGTGGAACTGGTGCGCCACGACGGCCGGCGTCTGCCCGATACCAAGGCGGTCGCCATCCAACCGGCCGGCTCGATTCGCGAAGAGGAGCGTGCGTTTCTCCTCAAGCAGCGAATGAACGAAAGCTTGCGCACAGCCAACGGGGCACTGAACCGGGCTTATACGATCACGTTGGACCGCGAACTGGATATTCCCATGGGCGGCGTCATCTGTTCCGCCAGTCGCATCGGCAACGGATTCGCAGTAAAGGGCGGCACTTTCGGCTTCAACCGCTCCCGCGGCATCCTGATCAAGGCCAGCCGCGGCCAGATCACCGCAAACCGCCTGGAAGGCTGCTGGATGTCAGCCATCCTGGTCGCCCCGGAATACTGGTGGCTGGAGGCCGGCAGCAGCAGTGAGCTGACAATCAGCGACAACATGATCATTGACTGTCGCCGTCCGGCCATTTCCATCGAAGCCACCGCCGGCAATGGCCAGGCCGCGCCGGCTGGAGCGCATACCGACATCGCGATCACCGCCAACACGATCGTCGGCGGCCCATCGCCGAGCATCCGTGTCACCTCAACAGGCCACCTGCTTGTTGAGAACAACACGTTCGAGATGCCCAAGCCGCCCAGACCATCCGCTCAGGATTCCGCCAGAGCCGAGCCGATCAAAACCGAGAATTGCGATAACATCACGATACGCAACAACGCTTCGAGATAGAACTCGACTGCAGGTGATGGGCCATCCTCTGTCGAGATCCACGCCGCCGGAAACACTGTAAGGGCTATCCGATGCGAGGTCCGTCAATGAGTTCGATTGAACCACTTCACCTTGCTGCAACATTGCACGCGGCCAATCCGGTGGCTCTAATTCCGCCACCATGATGCGTTTCACTCGTTCCTTGGGCCTTTTCCTGCTGCTTCTGCTCTGCGCTGCGGCCACCAACCCTGCTCTCCGCAACTCCCCCAAGTCCGTCCCGCTTTCCCTCAAACCCACCCTCTCCTCCCCCATCCTCGACATCACCCACGGCCCCATCCGCATCCAGGGCACCGTAACGGCCCCGGACAGCACCCCCATCCTCTTGCGTGTCACCACAAGCCTTGATGCTCAATCCGTCCACACGGTCACCGCCACCCAGAGTGCCTTCTCCTGTCTCTATCCCACCGACTTCAAGGGCGCCCCGCCCCTTTCCCCCTCGATGCTCTTCATCGACGCCACCCTCGCCCCCGACTTTGACGTGAACCGTCCCGGCCATTTCCAGGCCGAGGCCGCCCTCATCCTCTGTGATTCCGCCAGCCGCCATTGGCATCGCGCACCTGTCCGGGTTCTCGTACACGGAGTATCTGAGCTATTTCTTCAAGCGGGTCATGGGCCAGGCACCGCGCGATTACCGCCGTTCCCACAGCACCAAGGGGCCCGGATCGGCCCATGCACACATCGGACTATTTCCACCCCAGTTGCGCCAACCGCGTCCATTCCACAACCCCCATCTGGAAGCCTACAAGCACTAGCGGCGTCAGTTTTCGGCGATGGGGCACATGCCACTTTGAACATGTGCCATCAGGCGATGACCGTCTGATGTTTAGATACGAACGCCGGATCGATGTCCACGCCCAGGCCCGGGCCGGTCGGAACTTTGATCTGGCCATCAACCACTTTGAGCGGTGAGGTTCTGCATTCGAACGGCACGTTTGTTGCGAGGCCCTTGAACTCGTGATGAGCCGTGGCATTGGGGAGCGAGGAAACAAAGTGCATCATGTAGAGGAATCCAAGCCCGCCGCCCGACATATGAGGTGTGCAGCTCTTGCCAAAGGCGGCCGCCATGCGCGCCACTTGCATGCAGCGGATCATTCCCCCGAAGTAGTAATTGTCCGGCTGCACGATCTGCACCGCATCGTTGGCGATGAGCCAGCGAAAGCCATGCAGGCTGTATTCCTGTTCGCCAAGGGCAACGGGCAGGGAGAGAGCATCGGCAACCTGCTTAGTTTCCTCATGCCAGTCGAACATCACCGGCTCTTCAAAGAACCCGTATCGGTATTCCTCGAGCAACCGGCCGACGCGGACCGCTTCCTCGACCGAGTAAAACCCATTTGCATCCGCATACAAAGCCATCTGGTCGCCAAAGGTTTTTCGGACAAGGGGAATGATCCTTTCGGTGCGTCCTTTCGGGCCGACGGCATGGATATCGGCGGTCATGAACATGAGCCCGCCGACTTTGATTTTGACGGCGTGGGAGTTGTATTCGGCGACGTCCCGTTTGATCAGGTCCAGGGACTCCTCGACCGATTTTTCGCGGTATTCGGTGGCCTGGTAGACGGCGACCTCGGGGTGCTGGATGTCGCCGATCAACTGCCCGATGGATTTGTTGGCGATGCGGCCTAGCATGTCGAGAATCGCGAGTTCGATCGTAGCCAGCGGCATGCCGATGGAAATGCCGTTGTACCTGAAGTTGAATTTATAGATGAAGACCTTTTCGAGGAGCAGGTCCAGATCGCGTGCGTCTTTGCCGATGAAGAACGGCTTGAGGTTCAGGAGGAAGATGGGGTAGAGAGCGTTGAGACCGCTATGGCCAACGGAAATGCCCTCCGCTCCGTCGCGGGAGCGCACGCGGCACAGAAAACTGTCCCCGTACCGAAGCAATTCAAGGCTCGCAATGATAATCGGCGAGGCAAACAACCCCCGCTTCAGCACCGGCTGGCTCAAGATTTCATCGAGCTTCGCATACCGAGGATGTCCGCTTGGCACCCCTGAGCCTGCATCGGCTGCGCCACGAGGGGAAAGGGGTAGAGCGGTTACCAGACCGCCAGCGAGGTTGGCCTTAACAAATTGGCGTCGCGTAGTCTTCATGGGGCTTCCTCAAGTTAAGACTTGCTACTCATTCCGGCCAGAACATGAGCCCTCTCGCAGGCACTCACGTCGTCTCCCGCACCGCCCGCCCTGCGGCCGCCAGGTTCGCCAGACGCATCTCGGAGTACTTGCGGGAGAAGATCAGCCCATCCGCGCCGCCGCGCAGCGCCGCGGCGGTGGCGGCATAAGTGTCCTCCGGCGACGCGATGCGGCTGTTCTTGCCCACGGGAATACCAATATCGATGCCCGGCAGCACCTTACACCGGCCTTGGACGCCGGCGATCGCCCGCTGGGTTTCGCGGAAGACGTAATCCGGCGACAACCCAGCCCCGGCCAATTCGCCCAGATCCTTCTCCTGGGCATAATTGAGTAGGCGGTCATTGAATCGCTTCAGCTCCGCCTTGGGCACATCCCGGAAAATGGTCGAGCCGATATTGTCGATGAAATGGGCGTAGCGCTCTCCGCCGCAGTTGTTGTAGACCACGACCTTCAGGAAGTCGCACTTCTTCGCCAGTTCATCGTAGCGGCGCGTGGCCCGGAAGATCGGATTGAAGGAATTCACGTGCTCAATATGGAAGCCAACCTGGAGGCTCGGCCGAATAGCCTTCACCGTCGCGTAAATCTCGGCGAGCACCTCATGTTTGGCTTCGTCGAACAGACGGTCCCAGATGAGGATCTCCGGATACTCCACCAGCAGACGCCAGAATTCCACAAAGTAGCCGTCGGTCGGCCGTTTTCCCGCCAAGCTGTTTTGAACGAGTTGATCGAGCTTCAGGTACGCCTCACGACATCGTTCAAAACTGATGCCGCGCTCTTTGGCCGCCTTCTGGTGGTGTTCGCAGAAACAGGTCACACGCGACGCGGCAATGCTCTGGGCGTGGCTGGCCCCCAGGGCATTGAGCAGCGGGCCATTACGCTCGTTGAAAAAGAGAATTCCATCCACGTCGTACGACTTGCAGTAGTCAGTCACGAGGGCTGTCCAGAAATTCCGCACCTCAGGGTTGAAGAGGCACAGAGTCCCGGCCTTACGCCCTTTGAGATCCACCTCGGCAACCTGATTGCCCCCCGGCACCGATGACCGCCACACATCTTCGCACGAGCAGAACACCTTCATTCCACGCTTCTTTGCCTCCGGCAGCACCATCTGGAGGATGTCCGCGTTGCCATGGTCTGGGGCACGCGTTTGCTTGAGGAGGGTGTTGGCATAGAACTGCGGATGCGGGGTGGCGTAGTTGCCGCCGTGGAAAAACTTTTCGTCGGACTCCTGCTTGCCGTGGTCGGGAAACGGCTGGCCGGGTACCTGCCGGCCGGCCAGGCCGCGGCCATACGTGAATGTCGTGAGGAATAGAGTATTGATCGCGCCGCGTTCCTGGAAAATATCCAGCACCTGGCCAACGCCCTCGTCGAAGAAGGAGACCGCGCCAGCCTGGATGCCAATCATCTTGGATGGCTTCTCTGCCGCGTTAGCGGACTGCTGCACCAGCGCCGGAGCGATGGCTGCAGCGGTCACGGTCTTCAGGAAGTCCCGTCGGCCAAGTGTTGGTTCGAGATGATTCATGGTGTTCCTTTGTCTCCTGATGTCGATTGAGCCGCGCGGCAACTCTAGACTTCGAGCACCGCCACCTCATGATCCAGCAGTGACTTGATCTCAAATTGGGCCCAGCCGTTCTCGACGGCCAAGGTCCCGTTTTCTCCGGAGACCAGCCGCTTGAGGGTTTTTAGCCGCGTGCCTTGTGGAAGTCGCACTTTGACCTGCAGTGGACCGATAGGAATCAGTTCGTGCACGGGGGCACGCCAAGTGCCCGCGCTGGTGAGATTGACCAGGTGCAGGATGAGCCGACCGGGTTGCTGATACAGTTCGCAGTCAATCAGCCCGCGACCAGTCACTTCCAGCGGGAGATTGCCCGATGCCGCCCAGCGAACGAGATTGGCCAGCAAGTCGCCATGATCGGGCAGGTTTTCCGTGGCAAAGCGGCGGTCAATATCAGCGGGCAGGAAAATCACCTGGCCCTGGCCGAACTGGTTCAGAATCAGCCCCGGAATATCTGTCTTGGGCCGACGCATCCAAGCGGTTTCCGGCGGGAAAGCGGGAAAGGCGGGAATGTACGTCAGCAACACCAGCGCTTTGGGGGCGATGGCCAACGGCTCCAGCGTGCCCCCGAATGGCAGGATGTCGGTTTCGTCAAAGCCAGCCAGGACGGGATGGCGTTTGGCCGTGATGGTCGGCTCGTTGCCAGCCTTGGGACCATCGACTTGCCTCCGCAGCTCGGGCGTAAGTCGCAGGTACGTGTGGCGAGTTTCGCTTAGACGCCGATTCCTAGCCGCCTCGCCTCGGGCCTTGCCACCTTTGACACCGAAGAGATCAGCCAGAGCGAAATCCGGGCGGGGATCGCCCCATTCATCATAGAGGCTGCTTTCCCCCGTCGCGATCAGGGATCCACCCTTCTCGACGAACTCCCGAACGGCGGCAGCCTGCTGATCCGACATCGCGCCCAGGTTCGGCAGGATGAGCACCGAGAGGTTCGCTGCTTCCCGCTCGATGTGATCCACATGCACGGGCAGGTACGGGATGCGGGCCCGCACCATCGCCTGCACGAATCCGCGCCAGGGCTGGTCCACCAGTTCCTCGGGATTGTCCTGGCCGAAAAAGTCGGTGTTGCGCTGCGACCAGACGATGCCGACGCTCGCAACAGGCCGACGATTGACCAGGTACTGCTGATTGGCCTTGTGCCACTTGAGAATCGGCTCGGCCGTGTGATACATGCGGCGATCTTCGTGATAAGCGCTGATGTGGTGCCACCACGGCTGAATGCCGCCGGCGAAACCCGCCAGCATCCACATCCGCGCCTCCGCCTGGGGCTTGCTGGAAAGGCGAAACGTCGGCCGGCCCATCTGGTACATGGGCATGCTCTCCGGGATCAGCTTATCCCACCCCAGGATGCCATGAAGCAGCTTACCCGTCTCGGCGTTGTTCTGGAAGCCACCGGAATCGCTGCGCGACTGGTGATCCAGCATGAGGATTTCGGTGCGTTCGCAGATGGCCTTGTAATCGCGGAAGCTGCGGCTTTGCCCGCTGATGCCGCCACCGTTCATCCCCAGCCACAGGCAATTGGGCCCGCCGGCGGCTTTGGTCACGCGGTTGTTCAGGTCCCAGATTTCCAGTCGGCGGGCGTAGCTCCAGAGTATCCACTGGCGGTACACGGGATCGTTCCAGTTGTGTACCTTGGGCAGGTCCTTGCCGCCATACTCGCGGAAGCGCCGGGCGCAGTGTTGGCAGTAGCAGATGTTGTCTCGGCCCAGGCCACTCCAACTGTTGTTGGTGATCCCTTCCGGGTGCGATCGCTCGATGATCTCCTGAAGGAGGCCCGGGAGGTACTCCTCATAATAGGGGCTGCTGATGCAGGAGACATAATGCTCGCCGGAGCGATAGGGCTTGCCGTTGGCATCGATGGCGAACCAGTCAGGATGCGCCCGATAGAATGGCTCATAAGTCCTGTTGGAGTCCATCCTCGCTAGCACCGCCAGCCCATCCTCGTGGGCCACCCGAGCCAGCTCGCCATAGAGATCGCGATCGCCCAGGGCCTCGGGGCGATGATGCAGGGGGAACTTACTGGGGTAGTAGGCGTAGATGCCGCCGGCGTTAATGATGACGCCCTGGACCTCGGTCCGTTTCCAGTACTGCCGCCACCACGCGATGTCGTAGCGGGTGGGATCGATCTCCGTGATATTCGTCTGTCCCCAGCGATACGTGCGGCGGTACCAGGGCACGGGTACGAAGGAGCTAACCTTCGCTTCTCCCTCTGGAATTGTCGAAGCACAACCCACAGCCGCCGCCAGCGTCGCGGCCGCTGCCAACTGCTTGAGGAATTCGCGGCGAGTCTCGGAAAACATCTGATCATTCATGATGGCACCGGTACACTGACTCGAAATCAAACGGCATCGTCAGGGAAGAAATAGTTGTCGTGCCCGGGGATGATGATGTCTGCCATGGCTGACAGCTTGTCCATCGTCCGGGCCGACAGTTCAAAATCCACGGCATTGAAATAGCCGCGTCGCTCGCGGAAGAAATCCCGTGTGGCCACCGCATCCCCGGCCGCCACGACAGATAGGCCATCACAATCGAAACGCAGCGAGTGATGGCTGGTGGTATGGCCGGGCGTGGGCATCACGTCCACCGCGTCCAGCAGGCGGCCGGTGATGGACTTGACAGGACGGGGCAGCCTGGCAGTCTGGTTGAGAATCTCGGCCACGGCCGGAGCGGCCAGCCACCTGGCGTCGGAGAAATGCTTCAACCCGGCAAAATGGTCGCCATGCTCATGCGTGACGAAGACGGCAGTGACGTCGCGCAGCTTGAAACCTGTCCGCCGATCCAGTTCCTTGGCCATCTCGGCAGCATGGGCCAGGGAGGGGTCCACGAGGAGGCGGAAATCAGTCCCGGTAATCAGGCTGCAAGTGCAAATAGCCGACCGAACGCCTTTGGCGTCGCTCTCGCCCCAGTAGCGGTTGCGAGAGAGATTGCCGATCGTGATTATGTCCCATCGCTTGACGTTCGAGTCCTTCTTGCCTCTGTAGCGGGGAACTTGGGCAGCGAATTTCGCACCCTGACTATTCGGTGCCTTGATGCCGACCATGACAGCAGCGCCCGCCATAGCCAAGAACTCAGCCCGGGTCAGATGATTCGACGACATAGCGACTACCCCATGATCTGTTCGAGTTGATGCCGCTCGGCGACTTCCATCGGCTTGGCTTCCTTAACCACGCGGATGTTCGCCTTGAGTTGCTCGACCGACGCCACGCCGATCACCGCCACTGAAACTGGCAGGCCCAGCGTGTAACGGATCAGCGATTGAGGGTCCACCTGGTGAGGGGTCTGGTCGTGGTACTTCTGCAGGACCTTCTGGAAGGGATTGCCTGTCACCAAGCAGCCATTGCCCCCGCCCATGACTTTCATGGCAATGATGCCCATCTTCTTCCGATTGGCCATGGGCAGCAGGTCCTCGCGGAACGGTTTGCGGCGGCTGATGGGATTGAGCGTCGTCAGCAGCGTATCAAACTCGTACATCTCAATGGCCCGGCGGAGCATTTCAGCGCTGTCGTGGCCAGTGACACCGATGAAGCGGGTGACCTTCTGCTCCCGCAGCTTCAGCAGTGCGGTGTAGACACCGGTGGGCTTGCCCCAGGCGTCCAGGTCTTCCTTGGGCGAAACGCCATGGATTTGAAGCAGGTCCAGGTGATCGGCGCGCGACGCTTGAGGCTTTGCTCGACGCTGCGCATCGTGCCGTCGTAGGTGCGCTCGCCGGTCTTACTGTTCTGGAAGACCTCCTTGCGACGGCGGGCCAGCACCTGGCCATAGTTGCTCTCCGATTGGCCATTGTTGTAGCTTGGGGCAGTATCGAAGTAGGTGATGCCCAGGTTCAGCGCGGCTTCCGCGATGGCGGTCGGGTCGTGGTCCTTGGATGGTGGAAGCTGCATGCCGATCACGCCGCCCAGGGCCAGGGCGCTAACCTCCACCCCGGTCTTGCCCAACGTGCGACGAGGCATCCCCTGCGGCTCAGCCGCCCGAATCCCGGTCTCCAGGCCCACCGCCGCCATGGCGGCCACCGCCTTGATGAACTCGCGCCGTCTCATGCCATCTCCAGTCCGTGCTTGCGGAAGAACCCGCGATCCCACGCGATGCCCAGGCCCGGTGCCACCGGGACGTGGACGTAGCCACGAGATGCTCAACTCCAATTTGTGTGCCAGAATAGTTGCCTGCTAATCGCCTGTCGAGCAAAATTGCTTCGGTCCTCTTCTGACACATCGACACTCTTGTCGGCAGGAACAGGTCATGGGCAATTGGACGGCTCGTCGGGAGTTCCTCGCATTGACGGGCAATGTGGCCATGGGTGGTATTGCGGCATCAGGCTTGGCAGATAGGAGATGACTATGACTTGCTTTCGATGGCTGTTGTCGATCGTGGTGTGCATGGCGATGGCTGCCGGATCCAGCCGTGCCGCTCAGGAACCGCTCGTCTCGATCATCACCGATCGCGAGCCTGGCCTCGCAGCATCACATGGTATCCGCAGTTTGATGGCGGCATTGAAGGCTAAAGATGTTCCTTGCGAGGCGGCCCGGTCTCCGGAGGATGCAAGAGGTCGCCTGCTGCTGGTCGCTGGGCTGGGCGACAGCGGAGGTCCGTGCGCGCGGTTGCTCAGATCCTCTGGCCGGTCACTGCCTCTTGGTCCCGAGACGCTGCATATTCAGAAGACCGAGGTTGGGGCGAAGCCGACGTGGCTCCTGGCCGGCTCCGATGATCGCGGCTTGATGTATGCCCTGCTGGACGTGGCCGATCGCGTCGCTTGGAGCACCGACCCCGGCGACCCGTTGCGCGAGGTCCGGGAGATCACTGAGAGGCCCGACGCACCAGAGCGTGCCCTCTCCATCTACACCATGAACCGGACCTACTGGGAAAGCCGCTTCTACGATGAGGCCTACTGGGTGCGCTACCTGGAGATGCTCGCGAAGAACCGGTTCAACTCTCTGGTCATCATCTTCGGCTATGAAAACGGCGGGTTCCTCGCCCCCGCGTATCCGTACTTCTTCGACGTTGAGCAGTTCCCCGACGTGCGCATGGTCGGCATCACGCCCCAGGAGCAGCATCGCAACCTGGCTGCTCTCAATCGGCTCATCGACCTGGCCCATGCCCATGGCATCAACGTCACCCTCGGCCTGTGGGACCACATCTACCGCGGCGGCGTGCAAGGCGGGGGTATTCCCGGCGCCGACCGCGTCACCAAGGAGCCGACGCCGGGGCTGGTCTGGGGTGTGAACGAGAAGAACCTGACTTCCTATACCAAGGCCGCCCTGGAGAAGTTCGTCCGTGTTATCCCGAAGGTAGATGCTATCCAGTTCCGCATGCACGATGAGTCGGGCCTGAGGAGTAGCGAGCAGGAGGCGTTCTGGGGGGATGTCTTCGCCATGATGAAAAAGGCCAGCCCGAAGTTGCGACTGGACTTGCGTGCCAAGGGCCTGCCCGACTCGGTCATCCAGAGCGCCATCGACACCGGCATTCCCTTCCGCATCACCACCAAGTACTGGATGGAGCAGATGGGCATGCCGTTCCATTCCACGCACATCAACGTCCAGAACCAGCGCAACCGCCGCCACAGCTACGCCGACATGCTGCGCTATCCGCAGCGGTACAAGATGCACTGGCGGCTGTGGAATGGCGGCACTTCCCGCGTACTCCTGTGGGGCGATCCAGATTACGCCCGCCGATTTGTGGAGAGCACGCATCTCTACGATGGCGACGGGTTTGAGGTCAACGAGCCGTTGTGCACAAAGATGGAAGCCCAGCCGCATGACATGAAGCCCTTCGATCTGCTCAAGCCCCAGTATCGCTACTACGACTACGAGTTTGAGCGCTATTGGCATTTCTTCCAGGTCTTCGGTCGCCTGGGCTACAACCCGAACACGCCGCCCGAAGTCTGGCATCGCGAGTTCCAGAAGCGATTCGGGCCTGAGGCGGCGCCATATGTGGAGAAAGGCCTGCATCAGGCGAGCCGGGTCCTGCCGCGCATCCTGGCCGCGTGCTATCCCTATGGCTATTTCCCGATGACCCGTGGCTGGGCGGAGAAGCAGAGGCTGGGGGATCTGCCGTACTATGCAAAGGCTGAGGGGAGCGACATCCAGCAGTTCGCCAGCTACGACGAGGAGGCGAAGAACCTGATGGAAGGCGGCGAAACGGCCAAGACCCGGCCACCGCAGACGAGCCGGTGGTTGGAGCAGACGGCCCGCGAGATCCTCACGCAGGTCGCCGAGGCGAAAAAGAAGATCGGTGATCGCCGCAACAAAGAGTCTGACTCCACGATCGTTGACCTGAAGATCCTGGCCAACCTGGCCCTGTTTCATTCTCGGCGCATTCCGGCCGCGGTGAGCTATCGCCTCTTCGACCGCACCAAGGACCCGGCCGCCCTCGATGAGGCGATCTGGCATGAGAAGCTTGCCATCGACGCCTGGCGTCAGCTCGTGGCGGCCGCGGGGGATGTTTATGCCGAAGACCTCATGTTCGGCGTGCGCGAGGCGAACCTCTGCGGCCATTGGCGCGATGAACTGGCTGCCCTGGAAAAGGGGCTGACGGCTTTGCAGGAACAGCGTGCCAAATTGGCGAGCAAGGGCTCGACGCTTGCCCCGCAATATCGTCCAGCCGCTTTCAGCGGCGACATTGACCCACCTACTGTCGAGCACGCCCCGGTCAGGCTTGCCGCCGCGGGCAAGCCGCTGACCATCTCCGCGAGGGTGCAGGATGCCTCCGGCGTCAAATGGGTCCGGCTCCGCTACAGGAGCGTCAATCAGCATGAGGACTACCGAACGCTGCCGATGACTCCATCCGGAGCGACCGGCGAATACCAAGCGACGGCTCCCGCTGAACATGTGGTTCCGAGCTTCGATTTCATGTACTTCATCGAAGTCATGGACAACGCCGGCAACGGCCAGATCTATCCCGATCTGAACCGGGAAACGCCGTACATCGTCGTGCGTCTTGAGCGTTAGTGCTTGCCAGCGGATATCCTGCATTGATCAGCATGTTGATCCTGACGGTGCTCTGCGAATCCATGGTTCCTGGCACAGGCTAAGTACTCATACTTAGCGGTTTTTGTGCCTTCAGCGTCAGAATCGCTCTGTTTTACCGAGTGATTCCGCTCATTTCGGCCTGTTCGAGTTCGCGCATTTCCATGGCCCGCTGGACAGGCCCAAAAACGCTGTTTTTCGGGGCTTTTCCGGCATTCTCGCCTCGACCGCCGAAAAATCCGCCCAGTATGAGTAAGTAAAGCCGAGTAAGTTTTTCCGAATGCCGGAAGAGGATTCATCCACAGATGACACAGATTAGCGCAGATTTTCAGAGGCGATGGTTCAATCTGTGAAAACCTGCGGAATCTGTGGATCGTCATGCATTCGGATTCACTTAGTCGCACGTACTTAGCGACCAGTACACAAGAGGATACGACAATCCCACCGGGCGGGCCGCGGCCCAGTCGCACGGACACACGCCGCACATCCGCAAGATCGGCCAAGAGAAGCTGGACCAAAAGGGCCGCAAACGCCACAAGGCCCGGCGCTGGGTGGTGGAGCGTACGCTCTCTTGGCTGAGCAAGTGCCGGGGCATTCTGGTTCGCTACGCGAAGAAGTCATGCAACTACCTGGGCATCGTTCAATTGGCCTGCGGGCTGCTGTGGTATCGCCGTCAGTACCGGTTGTCGCTTTTGAGATAGTTTCTTAGACCAGCGCCCAAACGTTGAGACGGTCAACTCAAGGCCCGTTCTGCTCGCAACCTGCTGTTCGGCAAGCTCGCAAATGTGACCCCGTAGGGTACGGTTAAAGGTGATGACAAGGACACGCACAGGATCGGCGGTGCCAAGCCGCGTGCGGCGGTTGAGCCAGAAGCCGACGAGTTGACGGAGTCTTAGGAGAGCGGTGGTGGTCTTCCCGCTGCCAGCAGCCCCTCGGATGAGCACCACGCCAGGCTTGACGTTCTGAATGATCGGCAATTGTTCCGGCGTCGGCGATATGGTCTTTAGCGTCTTCATCCCCGAAGCTCCCAACGATGCCCAGCCGCGCCCGAAACCGGGCGGCTTCAGCCATTGGAAGTGTACCGGGAAGAAGACGATCTGTCCTGTTGTTGGAATCCTGGGAAAGGCAACTTGGGGCCTCCCTCTCCTATGAACCCGTGACCTCGTCCTCAGCGAGGGCAGGCTCAGCCGACCAACCTGTCCTCCGACCCCGCTACTCGCCCTAATTCGAGCCGCCTCAGCCAAAACCGACGACCTCGTTCACAAAAAGCCGGTCACATGACCGCTTTGCGCAGGTCACATGCATTTTTCGGTCCGCGCACGAAAAAGCCCCCAGTCCTTGTGGGACTGGGGCTTGGGTTAAGTGGGCCCGACAAGATCAGAACACCCCGGCTATTTCCTCGGGAAAACCCCAGAATCCCGACCCAGGCGCAGCAAAATGCGCAGCGAATGAGCCGAAGGCGGCGATCCCCATTGCAGAGCACAGGGACTTCGCCTCTGCATTGGCCGTAATTGCAACACTACCCCTCTCCGATGCAGAGAAAGCCGAGGCGGTGCGGCAGCTTTTGGCCACGAGGGTAACATAGAGCCTGCACGCGCGCAAGTGTCTCATTTTGTCTCACCCGCTTTCAACCCTCACTTTGCACTTTGTGCCGGGGAAACCGTCGATTCTGTTTGTTAGGCTTGCCGGGAATGCGTGAGATATCGCAAACCGCCGTTCGGCGGCCATTTGGAGGCCTTGGACTGAGCGACGCGTTCTGCCTGCCAAAGAACCCGCTCTATAGCACTGGATTGGCCCTGAACAGCTGGGCCAACACCGAGGGCGTCGGCTGCGGCCGGGGCGCCATCGCCACCTTCAGCATGGCCGAAGCTTCAGTGGCTGCCGGCACTTCCTCCGCCGCCAGAGTCCCCGATTGCATGATGAACGCGCTGTCGATCAGGAAGTAATCGTCCCCATCCACCACGCCATCAAAGTTCAGATCCCCATTGCGATACTCCCTTAGCTGGCCGATGAAACCACTATCCACCAGAAAGTAATCGTCTCCGTCCACCTTGCCATCCAGGGTCACATCGCCATTCCAGGTGTGCTTCACCAAGATGTCATTTTCGGTAACCGGTTGGCCGGCGAAGCTGGTCAGGATTGCCTGGCCCGCTCTGTCATTGAGCAGAATCGATAGGCCGGTCTGCTTATTGGCCTTGGCCGTGGAACTACTGAGACCCGATCCGGACCAATCGCCAGCGGCACGAGCAGACTGGATGGCGACAGAAAGGGCGGCCAATGCTTGTTGTCGGGCTTCTGGGGCAGCGGAGACGATGAGGGCATTGTCGGCCAAGTCCAGGGTGGCATCCCGGCCGATCGTCAATTGGGAGAGCTTCAGGACTTCCCGCCCACCTCGGGCCAGACTCACCTTGGCCATTTCTTCGAGGCTCAGGCTGGCCAGATTGACGACCTCCTCATTGGCGGCATCCAAGCTCACCGCCGCATTGACATAGGCGACGATGCTGGAACCCAGGTGGATCTGGCTGCTGCCAACCGCCAGGGTATCATGGCTGGATGTGCTGATGAAGGTAAGGACATTGGAACCCTGGCCCCCATCGAAGCTCACATTCCCGGCCGGCACCGGACTGCCGTCACTGCAATCAAGGATGAGCTGATCCTCCGCCTGGCCACCCCAGATCTGGATGCGTGGCAGGTCCGAAAGCGGCGTGGAGTAGCTCTCGCCATTGATGCTGATTTCCAGCCGATC
>JBLNDH010000477.1:0-3631 GCA_050261455.1 Bacillota bacterium | reverse complement strand
CCTCCGGTGACCACGTTCTGGACATATCCCGATTCTCATCACCCGCGCAAGCACGTGTGAACGCGGATGGCGTTGCCCACCTCGCGGCCATCCGTGCGGTCCAGACGCTGGAGAACCTGCTCCCAGCGATAGGCGAAGCTGCCGACTTCACGCGGCCGGTGCTTGAAAAGGGCGCCAAAGGCCCGCTTTCGCTTGCGATATTCCTGTTGGATCTCGCAGAACCGCTCCACCAATGCCTCGACGTAGGTGGTCGCAAACGCCGCCGGATTAGGCAGGAAGGCAACCCGGCTGTTGACCGGCATCGCGTAGTCCTGCGCAAAATGCAACAGATCGCCGCGGTACTCGGCGAAGGTGCCCGTCGGATCGGCAACGACGATCTCCTTGGGCATGCCTATCTCGTTCATCACCACGACTTCATCGCCGTCGTCGAAAACAACACTGCCGCTCAGGTCGGACCGGCCGACGATGAGGTTGGGCGCAGCCGCTCGACCCAGAAGATGGGCAAACTGCAACGCAAACGCCTCGTTCGCAAACCGGTACGCCGGCATCTTGTCCGTGGCAATCCCGGGTACGTAGTCGCGATCAAAGTACGTAGACCAGATGAGAATCCCCTCATATTCGCGCCGCCCGTGATAGGTCTCGGCGATCCGTCTGGCCCCGATGCGTGGCGGCAGGTTCATCCCCAACTGCCTGCAGCCCAGCCGACGATCCAGGATGTACTCGGTGTACTGCTCGGATTCGATCATCGACTGCAGCAGACTCTTGCCCTCTTCCAGGTGCTCGTGAACTCCCCACTTCTGCAGGCGGATGATCTGGACCAGTTCGCGATCAATCCCACGCACTTTGACCTCTGCGATGTATACGCCCCGACGCCCGGTCAGCGGCGCCCGCCGTGAAAGCGAGGCATTTACACGCCCGATGTTCACATACTCCAGATCGCCGTATTCACGCACCAGATTGAAGATGAACCCTCGCGGCTTCTCGTCCCGCAGTGTTGCCGCATTTGCGCAGTTGCCCGGATCAATCTCCTCGTAAACTGAATCGGGAATAAGCTCGCCTTCTTCGATGCGGCTCCCCGGTAGCCATTCGATCTGCAGGAAGAATTCCGGGCTCAAGCCCAGCATCACCTCTTCCAGTACGACTTGATCACGCTGGCCGACCAGCACCACGTACATCTGGTTGCGCCATTCCGGGCTGCTCGGATCATCCTGTTGAAACTCCGGCTTGACCGCTTGGCGAAACTGGCTCGCCAGGCTCTGGTGTGCCGTCCGCAATTCCGCCCCGGTCATGGTGCTAAAGTCATAGCCGGCGAAGCACGATGCCGAAAAGGACTGGGAGGCCATGAAGAAATCAATTTCCCGGTGGCCCAGACGGTTGACTGCCATGGAGTGTTTGCGGATCTCCAGCAGATGCAGCCGCAGCAAAGTGTCATCGACATTCGCCAGCTGACAGAACTCCTGACAGGTCAGGAATCGCGTGCCAGTGGCCTTGCTGTAGTAGTAGATCTCGCGGCCCCCGATGCCAATTCGCGAAGTCGCGATCATCTGGCTCATCTCGGCGGGCGTCTTCGGAAGGGAAGCGATACGCCAGTACTCGCCACGCCGCTTGATCGCATCGCGGACCCGCTCATCGAAGACGTGGAGGAACTTGATCTTCAGTTTGGAAACCATCTCTTGCAGAAGATCATCCGCCTCAAAGGCCAGCTTCATGTTGTCCGGGTCCGGCCGGATGAGGATGCAGTCGCCTTCGGTGATCAGGTCCACCGAGTTGCTCCACTCGGCTTCCTGCTCCAGTTCCGTCAACGGAGGCAACCCCTTGGCCCGCCGCTCCTGATCCAGCACCTCGATGTACGCGATCCGCTGCGTCGCGTGGATGCCCGGAAGCGTGACGATGGTGTTCCGGCGTGGAAAGAGGGTGGCGATACGCGACTTGAGGTTCCCCCTCTCGTCCTTGGCCAGCGGATGCTCTCCAATGATCGTAAGCATGATGCGGTGAACAGTCTCTCGCTATGTTGTCTGTCCAAAGGTCCCAGTGAGTGCTGCGACGAGCGAGCCCAAGGGAGTATTTATACCATCCCTCAAGGCTCCTGAATACCCGATGGCGCCCAAAGTTCGGGCCTGGGTGGGACCCTAAGTCTGGGGACAATAGGCGAGGCTCTTGGGAGAGCGCGGCCACTCGGGAGGGCGAGGCTCCTGCCGAGCCGAATTCCTCCAATCGATCCCGATTTGCCGTGAGGTTTGTCTCCTCGAAAACCGCATTGCTGCCCCAAAGGAAGGCCATGTCCTTCGGGAATGTTCGTGTTATGTGAGCACCATTACCCGCTTCGGCTCACACGATGGAGTTGTCGCTATTGCAGGGGGCCAGACGCTATCCAGCGAGTCCCTTGAGCATCGCCTCGGCTTCGTCCACGCGGTAAAACTCCCCATGTCCGGGAAAAATCCTGGCGAATTTTCCTTCGGGCCTCAGCCGGGCCTCGGTTTCCAGCATCAACCTCGCCAGGCATCCCATCTCCTGGCCGAAGACTCGGCTGTCGCTGTTGGTGCTGGTCATCAGGAATCGCGCAATGCTCAAAGTCGATTTGGCGCGATCCGACAGGCTGCTGAAATCGATCAGGTAGTCGCCACAGAACAGGAGCCCCTGCCGTGGTGCGTAGAAGAACGCCTGCGCGGGCACATGGCCGCCCAGGCTCTCCAGAATCTGGAACTCGATATCGCCCACCTCAAATCGACCGAGGATCTTCAATCCACTGGCCTCGCCGCGGGCTGGCGGGAAGGGGTGGATCACCTGGGGAGCCCGCAGGTCAGTGAACCGGTTGATCAGCTTCGTGTAGTACCCGTTCAATGCCATCAGACGCGTGCCGCTTCCATACGCGCGATTTTCGTGGCGGAAGATGTCGGCACTGTCCGGATGCATGTAAATCTCCGCGCCATATTCTTCTTGCAGCGGAGCAGCCCACCCGGCGTGGTCGGCATCCGGATGGGTGAACAAGGCCACGTGAATGCACGCGGGATCCAGCCCGTGGGCGGCCAGCCATTTCTTCACATCAGGCCAATACAATCCATAGCTGGAATCGATCAGCGTCAATTGATCCCTGCAGCGCAGCAAGTACCCGTTGGCCCCGGTGGGGCAGGTGAGCATGTACAACTGCACTTGCTCCGTCAGCTCCAATGGACCTGTCAGCCGCAATGAGAATCCCCGGCCCGTCTTGCTGATCGAACTGGTCGCCAGCTGAAGGATGCTGCTGAAGACCTCGCTGGCTGCCATCGATTCATCGCTTCCCCCAGCCTCCCGCTTGAAACTTAGCAGCGTCTGGCGGAGTTCCTCCGATGACCGAATCAACTCACCCAGTTCATCGAGCTTCTCGCGGGGCAAAAGCGCCTTGAGGTTCAACAGAAATCGCTCGACGAGACTCAGGCCAATCACCTGATCGATCGACGAGCCGCTGGCGCCTTGCCATTCCACGTGATAGTGATAACCACGCTGGTTCAGGTCCTGGAGCAGTGCCGACACCTCGTCGGGGCGCTGTGTCGCCATCGCCATCTCCACCAGACCCGGTGCCTTCCTGCCATCGTAGGACATGTGGATGACACTGGCCCGATGCTCCTTCAGCACAGCCGCGAACGCCGCCAGT
>JBLNDH010000476.1:0-8557 GCA_050261455.1 Bacillota bacterium | reverse complement strand
GCCTTCCGCCAGAATTCCCCCTTCTCCTCCCCAAACAATCTCTCTAAGGTGTCCCCCCATGTTAGCCCAGTTGCCCGGGCTCTCCACACGACAGCGGGGAGTCAGAAAGCCCGGCCCAACTGCCCCATTCGGTCCAACCTGTTGTTTAGTCTTCTTGTTCCCCGCATTGGATGGTGAGAGTATGTCCAGTTCGCCTTTCTCATGCGAGCGGCTCGAACAACGCCAGCTTCTGTCCGGCGCAGTCGGCGCTTCCGCGGCCTCTGCTGCTGCAAACGCCTATACCCAGACCAACCTGGTCTCCGATGGCACGATCAGCGCCGCGTTCACCGACAAAAACCTCGTCAACCCCTGGGGCGTCGCCTTCAACACCCGGGCGGGCGTCGTCTGGGTCGGTGACAACGCCACCAGTGTCTCGACCGTCTACCGTCCCGACGGCTCCAGCACCGGCCTGGTCGTCGCCATTCCCCACGGCAGCGCCAGCACCGCCTCCGCCCCCACCGGCGTCCGCTTCAACCGCACCGGCAGCTTCCAGATCAGCAACGGCACCACCACCGCCCCCGCCGTCTTCCTCTTCGCCAGCGAAGATGGAACGATCTCCGCTTGGAACCCCACCGTCGACCCGACCAACGCCAAGCTCGTTGTCGACAACTCCGCCAGCAATGCCATCTACAAGGGCCTGGATATCGGCAACTTCAACGGCAACAACTATATCTACGCCGCCAACTTCCACGCCGGCACCATCGACGTCTTCAAGAGCGACTTCACCAAAGCCACCCTCCCCGGCTCGTTCACAGACCCCAATCTCCCCGCCGGTTTCGCCCCCTTCAATATCCAAAACATCAACGGTCAACTCTACGTCACCTACGCCAAACAGGACCCCAACAAGGAAGACGATGTCCCCGGCGTCGGCCTCGGCTTCGTGGATGTCTTCAATACCGATGGCACCTTCGTCCGACGTTTCGCCAGCGGCGGCAACCTCAACGCCCCCTGGGCCATCACAACCGTCCCCGGCCACTTCGGTCGCTTCGGCGGCGATATCCTCGTCGGCAACTTCGGCGACGGCCGCATCAATGTCTTCAGCCCCGGCGGCCGCTTCCTCACCCAACTCCACGACTCTTCCGACAAGCCCATCACCATCGACGGCCTCTGGGGCCTCGCCTTCCAACCCACCGCCACCACCGTCGGCACCACCCGCGTTGACACCCTCTTCTTCGCCTCCGGCCCCAACGACGAAATGCACGGCCTCTTCGGCACGCTCAGGCCCATCACCATGTAGGTTACTACGTCCAGAGCCTCCAAAAGGAACCGCACCTGTCCCGGCTCCCGACACTCGGGAGTTGGGACAGATCGCGCCCGTCGTCAGAATGTCCCAGGGATAAATCCCTGGGAGACCGTTACCCACGCTGCCACAGACAACGGACCATGGACCAATCCCTAATCCCCGAAGCTCGTCCCCACCGCCCGGGCCGTATGGACCAAGGGATCATTCGCCGGCACCTTGCGCTGTTTGCCCGCCACCGTTTCGATGGCCACCTGGTTCAGCTTTCCATCCTTCCACACCACCAGTTGTCCCACCGCCCCTTCCATCACCAGGTCCAGGGCATGGTGGCCAAAGAGGGTCGCCAGGATGCGGTCCGCCGGGGTTGGCGTGCCGCCACGCTGGATGTGACCCAGGATGGTCGCGCGGGATTCCAGGCCCGTGGCGTTTTCGATGTCGGCCGCCAGTTTGTTGGCAATCCCCCCCAGGCGGATCGGATCGGGGCTGGTTTCCACCCGGCGTTGAATGACCACCTCGCCGCCTTTGGGCTTGGCCCCTTCGCTGACGCAGACGATGGAGAATCGCTTGCCGGTTCGGCTCCGATACTCCAGCACCTCGTTGATCTTCTCCAACTCGTACGGAATCTCCGGCAGCAGAATGACATCCGCCCCCGACGCCACCCCCGAATGCAGCGCCAGCCACCCTGCATTCCGGCCCATGACCTCCACCACCATCACGCGATGGTGGCTCATGGCCGTCGAGTGAATCTTATCCAGCGCCTCCGCCGCGGTGGTGACGGCGGTATCAAAACCAAAAGTGCGATCGCATCCTTCCAGGTCATTGTCGATGGTCTTGGGAACGCCGATGCAGTTGATGCCATTCTTAATCAGATTGGCAGCCCCGGTCATGGTCCCATCGCCGCCGATGCAGACGACGGCATCCAGGTGGTTGGCGCGGACATGCTCGATCACGCGATCGGTGACATTCGCAAACTCGGTCTTGCCACCGCGTTGAACGGCATAGCGTTCGGGATTGGCCTGGTTGCTGGTGCCCAGGATGGTGCCGCCGAGCGTGAGGATGTTGGAAACATCGCTCCAGGCCAGTTGTCGCATGCGGTTCTGGATCAAGCCGAGGTATCCATCCTCGATGCCAAAGACTTCCAGCTTGTACTGGTGCATCGCGGACTTGGTGACCGCTCGAATGACCGCATTGAGGCCCGGGCAGTCGCCGCCGCCGGTGAGGACGCCGATTCGCTTGATGGATGCCATAGGGCAAAGATTGTAATGGAAAGAGCAGCAGGAAGTAACGGCATCAGGGCCGGGAGATTACCGGGGAAGAAGCCGGGGAGCGGGAGGCAAAGCGAGCCAGCAGGACAATCGCCAGGCCGGGCAGCAGTAAGAGATAGTACTGCTGGACAAAGCCCACCCAGAAGAAGGGCATCGCCAGCAGAACCACGATAGCAAAGACCGCGACCTGCCAGCGGCTGGGCGACTGCAGATGCAGGCGGAAGGGAATCATGCAGAGGTAAACGTAGGCCGGGAAAACCAACCCATAGAAACCCAGGAAGCAGCGGTAGATCACTTCGCCGGTATCGAGGCCGAAAAGACGCGGCCGCGTGGTAGCCCAGAGCACCAGAACCAGGGGAACCATGAAGGTCGCCCCCAGGATGGGGCTCCAGCGATGGCGGGTGGACGGGTGGAAGAAGATGGTCAACTCGCGCAGATGAACCGCGAGGGTAAACGCCGACTGAATCGCCATGTGGAAGCCAATGATGGGTGCCAGCGTCCGGAAAAGGGGATTGGTCTCGGGCCCGGCGGTGATGGGCGCCAACAAGCGGGCATAAAGAAGCGAGAAGACGATCATCAGCAGGAAGAACACCCCAAAGCCGATCGAGAACGCCAGGCGTGCCGCCGGAGCTGTGGTGTACTGCCGAATGCGGTGAAAGGTCAGATCGAGATACGGACAAAGGGCAAAGCCAAAAACGCAGACCGGCAGGAGCGCCAGCAGGTCGGGCAATTGCGTATGCGGCGACGTCATCGGCACATCGAACTTCAACCCCTGCTTGAGGCACGCGAACATCGCCCAGGTCGAGACGATGAGAATGATCACCGCAAAGGCAACGTCCCGGCGCGCCGGGGTGCAGGTCAGGACCAGCAAGCAGCCGGCCCCGATGAACGTCAGCCAGGCCCCCCAGGGCCCCAGCAGACGCGGGATGAGCCAGGCGACGAAGAACACATGAAAAGCGATGGTAACCAGGGAAAAGGCGATGGCCGCAGACCGATGAGACGCCACCAGATCCTGGCTGGTTCCGGCGGTCTTGAGGGTCCACCCCATGGCGGCAGCACCCAGGACATTGGGGATGGCGAAGATCAACCACCCGCCGAACCCCATGTCGCGCACCAGCAGGACCGGCAGGAACATGCCGATGCACCAAGTCCAAGAGACGGCCAGGAAAGCGGCAAAGCCCAGGATCAGGGCCGGGCGAATGTGAGTCGGGGAGGAGGTCATGAGGAAATCCGAATTCCGAAACTCGAATGCTCAATCAAGTCCGAATGCCGAAATCCGAATGATCCTCCTTATTCAAGGCGTGGCAGGAGGCATCAAAGACGGTTCTTGGCTCTCTGGTGCGCTTTTGGGGTCACGTGGAAGGTGGCGACACACTTGCCGACCCGGCGTTCCTCTTTGTCGTTCTTGGAGACCTGTTGGAGAATCTCCAGATCGAGCGTGAGATTGAACTCCTTGCCCGTGGCGACCAACGCATGGATATCTTCGCGGGGCTGCATCTTATAGATGGCCGGGCCATAGCAGGGGCGGAGGAACTTGTATTCCAAGTGCTTGCAGACCACTGCGTAATCGGCGCCGCAAATGCCGAAGACATACATCCCCCCGGCCACTTCGGAATTGCCCAACAGCGCCGCACCGGCCATGGCACGATACCAGTTGCGATTGAAGCGGCGGAAGGGAAGGATCGCGGAAAAGGTATTCTCGTCGATGCGTCTCATCCGGATGCCACTGAAGAAGGCATACGGCAGCCAGATGAAGGAGCAGACCCGATGCCAGAAGGTGTCGCGGACAGACAGGCGACTGATGAAGGCCTCGACCTTATCGAACCAAGTCTCACGTCTTTGACGTGCAACAGGTGCGACTCTCTGGGCAGACAAAACAGTCACGGATTCCTCCGGCCTCTGGGCGACTGGAATGAGGCCCCGACCAACAGACAAACACATCGCCGCGTAAACGGCGATGCAAGGGTTTCAAAGGCAGCATGGATACCAATTTCGAGTGATTTGTGCAATGCCTTGGGAGAACGCCGGATACGACGGTCCGTGGGGTGCGGCAACACCTTAACTGTTGGGCCTGTCGGGTTTTGCTCCCTCAACCCTGCCGCGATCAGGCCAGGCGTGTACAATCAAGGATTGGCGACTTTTGGAGATATAAAATATGACGGATCCGCGCATTGAAAAGCTGGCTGGGGTTTTGATCAACTACTCTTGCGGGGTGAAGAGCGGGGAAAATGTCCTGATTGAGGCGATTGATGTGCCGCACTCCTTCACCAAGGCCTTGGTGAGCGAGACCAAAGCGGCGGGCGGTCGGCCTTTCGTGATGCTCAAGTCCAATGAGATCAACCGGGCCTTGATGCTGGCCGGGACCCAGGAGCAATGGGACCTCACTGCCGACATCGAGCGGCAGCTGATGGAGAAAGCTCAGTGCTACATCGGGGCGCGGGGCAACATGAACATTTCGGAACTGTCGGATGTGCCGGCAGATAAACAGCGAATCTACGAGAGCACCGTGTGGAAGCGGGTGCATCACGAGGTGCGGATCAAGCGGACGCGGTGGGTGGTGCTGCGCTGGCCAAGTCCGTCGATGGCGCAATTGGCGGAAATGAGCACCGAGGCGTTTGAGGACTTCTACTTCAACGTGTGCACGCTGGATTATGCGAAGATGTCGCGGGCAATGCAGCCGCTGAAGGCGATGATGGAACGGACGGACCAGGTGCGGCTGAAGGGGCCGAGCGATACGGATCTGACCTTCAGCATCAAGGGGATCCCGGCGATTCCGTGCGATGGGAAATTGAACATCCCCGACGGCGAGGTGTTCACGGCCCCGGTAAGGGAGTCGATCAATGGCGTGATCCACTTCAATACGCCGACGCTGTACCGCGCCGCGACGCACAACGACATCCGGCTGGTGTTCAAGAAGGGGAAGATCGTGGAGGCGACCGGTACGGAGACGAAGAAGCTCAACGAGGTATTGAACTCGGATGAAGGGGCGCGATACGTCGGGGAGTTCGCAATCGGCGTGAACCCGTATTGCACCAAGGCGATGAAGGACATCCTGTTTGACGAGAAGATCGCCGGATCGATCCATTTCACGCCGGGCTCGTGCTACGACGAGGCCAGCAACGGGAACAAGTCGGATATTCACTGGGACATGGTGTTGCGGCAGACGCCGGAAGCAGGAGGTGGGGAGATCTACTTTGATGGGAAACTCATCCGGAAGGACGGGAGGTTCGTGGTGCCGGAACTGGAGGGGCTGAATCCGGAAAACCTGCAGTAAGAAAAACCCCAATGACCAAACCCGAATGACCAATCAATGCCCCAATCCCCAATGCCTCAAGGTTTCGTTGGGTCATTGGTGCTTCATTGGTCATTCGAGCTTGGTCATTGGTCATTCCTGCCCGCGGTGGACCAAAACACGCCAGTGGATTTGACCGGCGGGCCACGGGTCTTTAGCTTCATAGCCCATTCTGGCCGGTTTTGGTCCAAGCAGGAGCATTGTGGTGGAAGAGCAGAAGCCGATGACGATGGTTCCGCGGGCGCGAGCGATTCGGGCGATTCGAGAATGGATTGCAAGCGGGGCCTTGGGGCAGGGGGAGACACTGCCATCGGAGCGGGCCCTGGCGGCCAAGCTGGAGGTTGGACGGGCGACCGTACGGCGGGCACTGCAAGTTTTGCAGGCGGAAGGTTTGATCCTGGACCACGGGGGGCATGTTCGGACGGTCATGGCGGCGGCGAAGCCTGGAGAGGGGCTGATGCGGCGGATGATCGCCATCGCGCTGCCGTGCGAGGGGACGTTCCGCGAACTCGAACAGGCTGGGTGGATGGGGCTTGTTGCCCTTGGGGCGATGGACGAGGCACGGGGGGCGGGGTTGCATGTGCTGATGCTGGAGCCGGGAGGGCTGGGGACGGAGGAACTGGAACAGTTGGTGGCGGAGCGGCCGATGGGGGTGATCGCGGCGGAGGAGACGGGAAAGGCGGTGATCGAGGCGACGGCGCGAGCGGCGATCCCGGTGGTGGTGTGGGGGGATGGGCCGGGAGTGGAAGGGTTTGATCGGGTTGCCTCGGACGAGGAGATGGGGACCTTCGAGTTGACAAAGTGGATAATCGGGCAGGGTAAGCGGCGGATTTTAACGCTGTGGAATGGGTCGACACAGGGGCATGCGGTACAGGGCAGGCTAAGGGGGTATGAACGGGCGATGCGCGAGGCGGGGCTGGAGCCGATGGGAGCAGTGGAGATGCCGCGGGTACAGGTCAACGACCAGCAGCAGTTTGAGGCGATGATGCGCATGACGGCGGGGTATCTAGCGCAATACTTGACTGGCGCGAACCCGGTGGATGCCATCATGACGGGGTCGGACCAGGAGGCAGTGGCGGTCGGGGCGGCGTGTCGCATCCTGGGGAAGGACGTGGGACGAGAGGTGATGGTGGCGGGGTATGGGAATGAAGACACCGATGCAAAGGGAGGGATTCAGGCGACAGTGGATCAGAAGAAGCTGGAAATGGGTCGGGAGTTGGTGAAGTTGTTGATGGAAAGGGTTGGGGGGAAGTTGCCGAAGGAAACGCAGCGGAGGGTGATCAAGCCGAGGGTGGTCGTGTTGAATGAGCAGGAAAGGCAGGAGGAGAAGCCCTCGGCCCCAGCAGAGCCGCCGGTGCTGGTGAGCGTGCTGCAGCAGGAGCGGGAGGGGAAGAGCGAGCCGTTGTTTGGGTGGAAGATGGAGGGGGGACGGTGGATGCTGGGAAAGAGGCAGGGATCGGGGGGGAGGGGCCAGAGGTCAGGAGAGTAGGAAGCCGGCTAACAAATGGGGGGATGCTTGGTATGGCAATTAGGTCCCGCCTTGGCATGTTGCTGAGGTAGGATGACAGATTACCGCCCCGCTACGCGGGGCTTTTCATTTGATGCATGGGCAAGCTGCCCATGCCACGTTCAAAGACATGAGGAGTGCGGTGATGGGCAGTCGATGGTGGCACTATCTGGTGTTGGCGTGCGCGATGGCGGTCTTTGCGATCGAAGTGCGGGGGCAGATGGTGACGGGGGCGGGGATGGAGGATTTTGGGAAGGTGTTTGGGGTAGCGGGGAAGGGGGCGAAGGATTTTGCGGTTTACGAGATCGAATGCAGTGCGCCAGCCAATGTGCTGTGGCCGGGAGATGAGGCGACGTTTACGTTCCAGATTGAGAACAAGTCCAGCGAGGCGATTCAGCAGACGGGGCAAGTGCGGGTGGTGCACTATGGGACGCGGGCCAAGCCGGGGGATATCTGGAAGCCGGTGGTGTTCAAGATCGCGGATTTGGAGGCGGTGGCGGTGCAGGTGAATGTGCCGGCGAAGGGGGCAGGGGTGATCACGGTGAAGCCCAAGTTGCCGGAGACGTTTGGCGGGTATGGATTGGTGTTGGATCTGGGGCAGCGCGGGCAGGCATTTGCGGCGACGTGCGTGCGGGTGCCGGCGGCGGATGCGGGACGGGTGCAGTTTCCGACGTATGCGTTGGATTTGCCTTGGCCGCATGAGATGTCCGTGGAGGTGTTTCGGCTGTTCAAGCGATTGGGCGTGAAGGGCGCGAGGACCGAGGGTGGGTACGGCAGCATCGAGAATATGCATGTCGATTGGGCGATGGAAAATGATCTGACACTGATGTTAACGGTGGGATGTGCTGCAACGCCGGGCAAGCAGATGCCGCTGGGGCGGGGGAGGCCGTGGTTGAACGATGACAACTCGATGAAGCAGAACGTGAAGGAGGACTTGGCGTGGCTGCCGGGGTTTGATGAGGAATTCAAGCAGTACTTGAAGAAGGTCGTGATGGAGCATGGCTGGCCGAAGGGGCCAATCAATGCGGTGGAGTTGTGGAACGAGCCGTGGGAGGGCGTGAGCATTTCGGGCTGGGGGGCGGATTGCCTGCGGTACCGGGAGATCTACACGAAGATGGCGGAGGCGGTGGTCGAGGCGCGGAAAGAGGCGGGGGTGAAGGTGCTGATCGGCGGAGCGTGCTCGTCGAGCAATACGCGGGACAAGCTGTTCTGCG
>JBLNDH010000475.1:0-4153 GCA_050261455.1 Bacillota bacterium | reverse complement strand
GTGAAAGGCAGAATGGTGGCGGTCAGCCCAAACTCCGGCAGGTGCGTGAACCAGCCGGTAATGGCGTGCTGCGCCGGCCATTGGCCCGTCGCCACACTGGTCAGCGCCGATGCCGTCGTGGAGGGGCAACTCGACTGGATCTGGGTCTTCAGATGTTTCGCCAGGAACCAATCGCCCGGGAGTTGCCGAAGAAGGTTCATCCCCAGACCATCGAGCAGGATGAATAGATAATGCTCGGCCGGGCCAATCAGTTCCATCAAGCTCCGCGTGGCGGCGTACTCATCTAGACCTTTGGCACCGGACAGCGTGCCCAAGGCACGGACCAGGTGGACAAGGTTGGGCTCTTCTGGCATCGGGCGAACAAGTTCCCCACAAGCAAAGGCATCGGCAAGCTGCGCGTTCATACCCACATCGTAGCGCACAGCGGACGAGAGAGGTGGGGAGAAATCCTGCAGATCATTGAATACCAGCGCAGCGAGCCTCTTGGGAACCATTGCGGCCAGCCTTAACAAGGGTTGATCCTGCTTGCCCGCCGAGGGCTTAAACGATCACCCGGATGAGCCCGATCAGGAAACCAATCACGCCGAGGATGATGGCGAGCACACTAATGATCCCGCCCCGCACGGTCGGCGACAGAGAGACCAGCACACCGATGATGCCCGCGATGAGCGCGACGATAGCCAGGGCGAGGGCAGCCCCACCGTGGACAAAAATGCTGACGATGCCAGCCACAATGGCGACCAGCGAAGGCAGGCTGAAATGGGGCTTCATTTCCCGATATTGAGGACTCAGTTGCGTCATATCGACCTCGTTCTCATAAAAGTAGAGGACCGTTGTGGCCCAACCCGCAAGAGGTCTGAGCAACGGGCGTGCCGCGACCGGTAGCCAGTGCGCTGCAGCAGTCGAGTTCGGATGCATTACCGGCCACGTTCGAGCTGCGTGAGGCGTACTTTCAAGTCGTCGACCGCTCGGCGAAGATCTTGCCAGTCATTGGCGAATCCCCCGCCGCCGGCGCGGGGACGGTCGTCTTCGAGGGACTTGATGCGGATGGCCAGGTCGCGCATGCTTCGCTGCAGGTCGTCGATTCCTTGACGCAAATGCTCGGTGTCCCGCGATGGAGTAGGCGAGGGCGTGACAACGGGTCGGGGCTCGTCGCGGAGTTTGAGTTCGATGGCTTTGAGACGGCTGGCCAGGGAATGGAAGGAGTTTTCGTCGGTGGCATTCTCAAGCAGTTCGATGCGGGACCGCTGGGCTTCGATTTCAGCGGCGGCGGCCTGATCAGTGAGGGTGGGGGAAGCGGTCAACTTGGCGGGATCCTGAAGGCGGACTTCAAGGGCCTTTACGCGGGCGGTGAGGGCGCGGAGCGGATCCGCGGCGGGGGATCGATCCAATTCCTGCATGCGTTCCTGGAAGTTGGCGGGCTGGGTGGGGGTGGCCAATTTGGCAAGCCAGAGGGTCAAGGTAATGGTCAGGAGAACGACCACCGCCAGTTGGGCCACGGGGAGCATGACTTTGCGCATGAGACCTCCGGTCGGTTGTGCAAGGATCTGGGCCGCAAGATCGGATCTATTGCTCTCATTGTTGCTTGAATGGGGATGGGATGCAAGAAAGAACGCAAGGGGTGCAATGAGCCTTCTCCGGACCTGCGGCCGGACCACCGGGAATACACCGGGAACCTCCCGGGGACCCCCTTGGGCACACCGGGGACCCTACTTTGGAAACGGCGAATGGGCGAAACGGCGACGGGGCGAGGGAATGGGGACGAAGCCGCAAAGGGGCGGACGGGAAAGCGGCGAAACCAAGGTTCGGCCATCCTATTCACTTTTCAAAGAACCCGCTCCGGTACTGATAAGCGGAGGCGGACTCGGGTCCAGCCTCGGGGGACCATAGAAGCAGAGGAGAAGCGAATTGTCAATTATAAAGTATGGGAATTGTTAGGAGCATACAGCGGGGGGAGAGACTGAGGCATGGCTTAGTTTGTCAATCGGTTCGCGGCGGTCCAGTGATTGCGGGCGGGGAACGGCGCTGCGGCGGGATTGCTGGCGAAGCCAGCGACGCGTCGCGGCGATGTTATCCGTTTATGGCCCGCGAGGGCAGGAGTTGGTTTATGCAGATGAATTCGATGCAGGATCTCATGGTTGAGTCGCTGTGTGACCTTCGCGCGACGGAAGAGAAACAGCTTCAGGCATTGCCATCGTTGATTGGGGCGATTCAGACACCGGAGTTGAAACAGGCGATCCAGCAGCACGAGCAGCAGACGCGTTCGCACATTCAGAGGCTGGATCAGATTTTCCAGAAGCTGGGGCAGCAGCCCAAGCCGATCCAGAACCCGGTGCTGGACGCGATGGTACAGCGAGCCCAGCAGATCCTGACTTCGCAGGGAGATCCCCAGGTGAAGGAAGCGGCGTTGATTGCCGAAGCGCAGAAGTTCGATCATTTCGAGATGGCGGGGTATGGGACGGCGGCGGCGTTCTGCAAGATCCTGGGGGATCAGGACGCGGCCCGAACACTGGCGCAGATTTTGAGCGAGGAGAAGCAGAACGACGAGCGGCTATCGCAGATCGCCGAGTCGCGAAGCAATGTGCAGGCGGCAAAGCAGACGATGTAGCAGCCGGGGCATGGTCGTTTCAGCAGGCTGGGGACGTCGAGAATTCCGGGACGGTGGGAGGGCGAGGGGAGATCCGTCGGTGGATTGAGGCTCGGCGGAAGCCTCGCCCTCCCGGGTCGCTATTGTCGGGTTGCTGCGGAGTAACGGCATCGGAGCAGCCGGGTCGCGAAACCGCAAGCGAGGTATTGAGTGGGACGGTGAAGGAAGGGAAGGCGAAACGGGGGAGTTCACCTTGCAAGGGTGAAGCGAATGGGGAGAGGAGGATACGACTGGGCCCTGCGGGCCGCCGCGAAGCGGCAGGGATAGGCGTTTCTTTGGGTGAAGGTGCTATTCGGTCAGGAGTGATGTCATGGCAAAGCGAGTGGTTCTTGTGGGGCAATGCGGGATTGATGGGCCGATGTTGCAGTCGGAAATTGAGTCGATTCTGGGGTCGGTGGAGGTCTACGCGTGCAATGGGGAGGGAGAGTTGAAGGAGGTCTGTGATCGGGGGGTGGATCTGGTGCTGTTCAATCGCGAACTGAACTGGGGGTTTGAGGATCGGTCGGGAGTGGAGGCCATTCGGAAGCTGAAGGGTGAGCACCCGGAGGTGAAGATGATGCTGGTGAGCGATTATCCGGAGGCGCAGGCGGAGGCGGTGGCGGCGGGAGCGGTGCCGGGGTTTGGGAAGGCGGATGTGGGATCGGCGAGAGTCGCGGAGGCGATTGGGGAGGCGATCGGGGGAAGAGAAGGGAGAGGATGAATGATGAAGGATGAACGATGAACAGAGGAGAGGGTGGGGGTCAGCGACGGTGGTGGAGGATGGCTGGGCGGGGATCGGGGCGGGCTTGGCGAAGGAGGGAAATGATGAAGAAGGCAGCGACGAGGAGGCTGGCGAAGAAGATCCAGACGAAGACAAGGTTACGGTGGCCAGAGAGGCGGGAGGCGTAGGGGTGGCCCGGGAGGTACTGTACTTTGGCGGTGCCATTGCCGGGGAGTTCCCAGTCGATGGGCACGCGATCGTCCTCGGTACGGGTGGTGCCGGAATCCTTGAAGGAGTACTCGACCACCAGGAGGGGTTTACTGGAATAACGGCGGTATTCGGTGATCTGGTAGGTGCGGACAACGCGGGCGTCGATGGTCTGGCCCCAGATGCAGTATTTCAGTTCGCGATAGGCGAAATAGGTGGAGACGAGGAAGATCAGGGCTGTGACGAGCATCTGCTTGAAACGCTTTGTTTCTTCATCGATGTCCATGGGAACTCCGGAGAAAGGATGAATGATGAAGGATGAAGATGAACGGAAGATGACGGCGGGCGGGGGTTAGCGTTTTGGGGAGATGTGTTGGATGAGGTAGAGGAGGAGAAGGGAGCCGAGGGTGGCGGTGACGAGTTGGGGGAGGAGGCCGCCGGTGGCGGAGAAACCGAGGAGGCCGATGATGAAGCCGCCGAAGATGGCGCCGAGGATGCCGAGGATGACGTTGCCGAGGGGGCCGAAGCCGCGGCCCTTGGTGAGATGGCCGGCGAGCCAGCCGGCGAGGGCGCCGATGAGGAGGAAGTAGAGAAGGTGG
>JBLNDH010000474.1:0-3327 GCA_050261455.1 Bacillota bacterium | reverse complement strand
CCACGGTGGCTTCAGCCTCGCTTTGGGGCTTCTCTTCAGCGGTGCCCTCGGCCAGTTTCCCCAAGACATCGAGCACGAGTGGCGCTCCCGCTTCGGCCAGGCGATCATGCAACTCGCCGGCCGTTTCCAATTCGCCAATGGGAAGCGTTGTCTGGCCGAGGATTGCCCCGGCATCCATCTTCTGGGCCAGGCGAATGACCGAATTGCCCGCAACGGTCTCGCCGCGGAGGATGGCCCAGTTGATTGGGGCGGCTCCGCGATACTTGGGCAACAGCGATGCGTGCAGATTGACGCTGCCCAGACGCGGGTGATCGACGACGGCCGGGGCGATCTTCTGGCCAAAAGCGATGACCACCATCACGTCGGCCGGCGGCAGGGATTCGGCATTGATATTTCCCGTGCGGATCAGCGGCAGTTGCTGCTCGATCGCGAATTGAGCAATCGGCGTGGGCGTGAGGACCTTGCCGCGCCCGGCGGGTCGATCGGGCTGGGATACGACCGTGACAATGTGGTGTCCCGAGGCCAGTAGCGCCCGTAAGGTGGGCAGGCCGAATTCTCCACTTCCCGCGAAAATGACGTTCAGACCAAGCATGTTCATCTGAGCTTCCGGCGGGGAACGAAAGATGTCAATGGGGCTTTCCGTGATCGAGAGGGACCATCAGAGCTCGTTTGAGGGCTCCAATCGTTGTTCCAGCCAGGAGGTGAGCAGGGTGGCCAAGCCCAGGGCGATGTACGGGCCATACGCGACAGAGAGGTAAAGTTGGCAGGCGACCGTGAGCAGTCCCATGAATAAGGCGAAGATTCCCCGGGCTTTTCGGCTGGTGGGGCAGATCTCGTGGTGGGTCGCCAGGAAGATCGCCACCAGCAGCAGCGGGGAGGCCATGATCTCGTAATTGGCGAAGGTGACGCTGGCTTCCCAGTCCACCTGAGCGCCTTGCATCACCAGGGCCGGCAGCACGCCGAACCCCACGAAGGCGACGGTGAGGATGATCAGCGGCACGCGGCAATCGATGACGCCGAAATACAGCAGAACCAGCCCGCCGATGATGACCGCGATGGCGGAACTGGCGCCGATGGGCCCGGGATGGCCGCCAATGACGAAGTCCTCCAGGGGCGGCATGTAGTCGCGAAGCATGGCTTCCATCGCCATCGGGGCGCGTTGTCGCGGCAAGCCACGCGTGTACTCCGAGAGCCGTTGGGAGGCGGGGATCTCCTGGTACAAGGCATCGTGACGCGGTCTCTCGGTCAGCTTGCTCCAGGGTTCGGCGGTTGATCCGGAGGTTGTGACTGAAGCATCGACATCCATGACGTCGCCGACCGCTAGGTGCGTGCGGTGCAAGACGACATGGGGCGTCATCGCTTCGTGGTAACAGAAGACGACCGCCAGGTACGTCAGCAATAGCGGATGGATGGGTGCCCAGCGGAGGCCGCCCACGACCCACAGGAGGATGACCAGCAAAAGGCCGGCCGCTGGCAGTATCGCCCAGATCATTGTCTCAACGCTGAAGGGAGAGCGGGGCGTGCTGAGGACCAGGTGGGGCGGCAGCGTCAGGGCCAGCAAAAGACCAAGCCACAGAACTCGCCGATAACCAAGGATTGCGCCCCGGGCGCCCACACGGCTCCAGATAAACACGCCCAGTGCCGTGGCAGACAAGACGAGAGCGATGACCCCAGCCGCTCGCCAGCCATACAAGGCAAGCCCCGCCGCGAGGGGGAAGGCCGCGCCCAACGCATGTGCCAGGTACGATAGGGTTGGGTGATCGACGCTGTGGGGCGGCCGATCAATCGATAGGGGAGTTGTTGCACCTGTTTCCAGTGTCACGCTCCTTTGGTATACGGGCAGAGGCCGCTTGCGGCAACTGTTCGGCGTGAAGCGGCCGATTATTCGATGAGCCAGGAATGATCCGGACCTGCGCTACGCTCCAGTCCGGCTTGGGGGGCATTCCGTGAGTATTACGGCTCACGCAAGGGCCAGGGGGATGTTGTTCTTATTGCAGATTGCCTTGAGTGCATCAGTGGCCAGTTTGAACAGGTTGGGTCCGGTGAAACCACTGAACTGACCGGCGGCGGCCAAGTGCGGTTCCAAGGTCAAGAAACCCCGGTATCCGCTGCGGTAGGCGTCGGCGAGGATGGGCTCGATCTGCCCGTCGCCCTGGCCGGCCGGAACGTTCTTTCCATCTTCCCAGCGGGCGTCCTTGATGTGGATGTGCACGGTGTAAGGCTTCAACAGGGGCCAGTTGGCTTCGGGACGGTCCTTGGCTTGCACGAAGTTGGCAAAATCGAACGCGCATCGCAGCTTCGGCGAATTGATCGCCTTCAGCAAATCCAGGCACTCGGGGCCTTTCTCGCCATAGATGTCCCGTTCGTTTTCGTGCACGAGCGTGACATTCATTCCCTCGACGTACTCCACCTTGGCCTGCGTGCGGCGGATGACTTCATCGCGATGCCGACGCATATCGTCGTCTTTTCCCGGGGGGTAATAGCTGAAGATGCGGATCAGCGGCGCGCCGAAGAACTCTGCCAATTCCACGGCGGTCTTGAAGCGATCGAAATGCGGCTGCCAGGGATCGTTGAGCTTGATCTTCCCGATCGGGCTGCCGATGCAGGCCACGCCCATGCCATTGTCCCGCAGCTTGGCTTTGATTTCGCTGCGCAGCGTCTTGTCGAAATCGAGCACATTGATGTTGTTGACGCCACGGAGTTCGAAATACATCACGCCATTGTCCCTGCATACGCGGATCTGCTCGTCGAGACTCGGAGAGATTTCGTCAGCGAATGCAGCGAGTTTCAGCATGAAGGCTCCTATGTCGGATTGAATGGCTGAATTGTAAGGGCGGTCCCAATTGCGTCAATCCGGGAGGATCGTCTGCTACCCCCAGGTGAACACGATCACGATGACGTCGGGGATGGCTTTGCCGGTTTTGTCTTTGCGGGGTTCGATCCAGGATTTGTAGAGCGCCAAGGTTGCGGGCAGGTCCACTTCATTGCTGCCGCTGGAACGGAGGACTTCGACGTTGGTGACCTTGCCGGTTTCGTCGAGCGAAACCTTCATGATGACGGTGGGATTGGCAATCGACTGCAGGTCGATTTGGCCCTTGATGGTTAGGCGGGGCTTGATGAGTTTATGGGCGCGACCCAGCCGGGCTTCGACCTTGCCGGCGCGAACGGTGGCACTGCCGACGCGGGCAAAGGGATCGGATTCCGAGTCGCTCATTGGGGCGGGGTCGGCGGGAGGAATGGGAGGGCCAGGCCGGCCTCCGCCAGCGCCGCCACCATTGCCGGTTGCGGGAATCGGCGGCTGGGCGGGGGATGGGGAAGGTTGGGGCG
>JBLNDH010000473.1:0-16172 GCA_050261455.1 Bacillota bacterium | reverse complement strand
TTTGCAACCGGCAGCGGGACAAGATCAAGATCCTGAGGTGGGACCACAACGGGTTTTGGTTGTACTACCGCCGCCTGGAGCGGGGTAAGTTCCAGTGGCCCCCAAAGACAGGCGACAGGATGCCCTCATCCATTCATCATCACCCCTTTTATCCCCGCCCCGCAGCCCCGGCCTCCCGCCCAGCCCCGCAAACCCTCCACCGCCGTCCTTTGCGGGTGTGCCACTGGCAGCTTGCTGCCAGTGTTTACTACTCTCGCCATGCACCATGTAGGATGGGCTTCGCCCACCACTTTCCCTTCCCTGTTTCCCCTTCGGTGCTCTCGCCGTCCCTCCGCGTCCTTGGCGGTTCTCCTCTTTTAACCTCGACTGCCCCGAATTTCCCCCGAACAAAAATTCTCCGCCGACGTATTATCCCTAGCGGCTTGTCCGCTCGCCTCCATTCGTTCGGCGGCGGCTCTTTGAAAACCGAATACCTCCTCCTCTCGACAAAACGAACCCATTTGTCATCGTCCCGTCATCTCCCGCGCCATGTCCCCTTCCAAAACGAACCCATTTCCCCCTGGCAACTACCAACTACGAACTGGCAATTGCTTTCGACAAAACGAACCCATTCCCCCACTATCCACTACCCACTATCCACCAACCCCTTACGCATTACGCCCCCGTGGTCCCCGGTGTGCTCCCAGTGGTCCCCAGAAGGCTCCAGGAAGGTCCCCCGTGGTCCGCTGGCGGCGCCCGCCCAGGTCCGCCGCGAGCCCTTACCCCGCCAGGAAGCCATTCGAGATCCCCTACAGCCCACGGCGCTGCCGTGCGGAATCCTTGAAATTCTCAAATGGCTTCCAACCCTGCAATTGGATTGATACTGCCCTCATATCGCACCACGACGCCCCCATTCCCGTCCCCCAGCATTCTCCATTCCTTGCGGCCGGCATTCCCGATTACCATGAATCCCTCCTGCCAGGCTATGCGTGGAAACTCAAGGAGCACTAATGAACCCCGTCGATTCGTCCACCCGGCGCCACTTCATCGGCCTCGCCGCCCAAGCTGGCGGCGGAATCCTCCTCACCGCCCAATTCGCCCAAGCCGCCGAAGAACAGCAAACCGGCATCCCGCCCACCGAAGACCTCATGCGCGAGCATGGCGTCTTGCGACGCGTGCTGTTGATCTATGCCGAGTTCCTGCGGCGAATGGACAAACCGGAAGACGTGCCCGCAGACCCACTGGCCGACGCCACCAAGATCATCCGCACCTTTGTCGAGGATTACCACGAGAAACTCGAAGAGGACTACCTCTTCCCCCGCTTCGAAAAGGCCAACAAACTGGTGGACCTGGTGCAGGTCCTTCGCACCCAACACCAGGCCGGCCGACAAGTTACGGATAAAACCCTGCAACTGGCCACAGCCCAGGCCCTCAAGAATGCTGGGAATCGAGCCCAACTGGCCGATTCGATGCGGCAGTTCATCCGCATGTACCAACCCCATGCGGCCCGAGAGGATACGGTCCTCTTCCCCGCCTTCCGCCAGATGGTCCCCGAAAAAGAGTTCGATTCCCTGGGCGAAGAGTTTGAGAAAAAAGAGGATCAGCTCTTCGGCGAAAACGGATTCGAAAAAGTGGTGGATCGCGTCGCGGCCATCGAAAAAACATTGGGCATCTACGACCTGCCTCAGTTCACGCCCAAAGGATGACCGACTGCTGGACCATCGCCCCTCGTTCTAATCCTCCCGCACCCCGCTCTTCCACGCGGGGTTCAGAGCGTTAAGCGATGACCCGGATTTCCCTCGACTCCACACTTGATCCAGGAGAACCCAAAGCTCTCGGAAGGTTCTGCATCCGTTGTCTTTCTCAGCCGGCCGGTCCACAATGCTCCAATGGATCCGAAGTACGTCTGGCGCCCCTTAGGCAGCGAATCGCTTCTTAACACCCCCTATTACGAAATCCGCCGAGATCGACTCCTCCGCCCCGATGGCCGTGAAGTGGATTATTACGTGGTCCGCAACCACCGCCGAGCGGCGGGAATCATCCCAGTAGGGGAGGATGGCCGGATTCTTTTGGTTCAACAGTGGCGACATCCGGTGCAAAAGCTTCTGTGGAGCATCCCCGCCGGAGCCATCGAACTCAACGAAGAGCCTTCCCAGGCCGCCGCCCGCGAATTGCAGGAAGAAACCGGCTACCAGGCCCGGCAAGTTCTCCCCTTGCACCAATACCACCCCTCGGTCGGCATCTCCAATCAAACGTACTATCTCTTTACGACAACGGGACTTACGGCTACTTGCCAGTACGACCCCGGCGAAATCCACCGCATCGCCTGGTTCACCCCGCCCCAAATCGAACAGATGATCGACGAAACCGCGATTCAAGATGGGCTAAGTCTAACGGCCCTGCTGCTCTATTCCCGCCATTGTCACAACCATCGCCCCAATCAGCACAAAGACACCACCCCAATGGGTTGACACCGCGGCCCAGAGTCATAAAATCTCCATCCAAATATCCCACGGGCTCGTAGCTCAGCTGGTTAGAGCGCGTCCCTGATAAGGACGAGGTCACAAGTTCGAATCTTGTCGGGCCCATTTCCAGATGTGACAAGCACTTACGTTCCGATTCAAGCCCCCGAAAAACGGGGGCTTTTTTGTTGCCTGTTAGGGGGTGGTATCAGGTTTTGTATCCGATCCCCAGCCGGCCATGCAGAGTGACGGCAGCATTGTTGCCCAGACGCCGATCCTCGGAGCTTGTTTGCGGATTCTGAAGGCATTGGCTTTGCACGGATTCTGTCGCTGTTGATCGCATCGGGAGCCAATGGCCACTGGCGGGGAGAGATGCCACAAGGAGGTACACTATGCCCAACAGATCACTTTGGACAAGAACAATGGACCCTACGGCCCGTTGGGGCAGCCGTTCCGAAGAGACTAGTATCCGGACACTGGCCTTTACGGGGCTAAGTTGCGTGGCGATGGGTGCCGGGCTGATGTACATGCTCGATCCCGCTCGCGGGGCGCTGCGGCGGGGGATGGTTCGCGACAAGCTCATCCGAGCCAGCAAAGACACCGCAGCCGGACTACGCAAGACGGCGGAGTATTCCCGGAACCGCCTCTGGGGAATAGCAGCCGAAACCAGGGCGAAGCTGACCCCGGACCATGCAGATGATCAAACGATCTCCGCCCGGGTGCGGTCGGCCATGGGCCGGGCTGTCTCCCACCCCAGCGCGATCAAGGTGGCAGTCCGCGATGGCATGGTGGCTCTCCGCGGCCCGATCCTGGCCGACGAGGTGGACCGCCTGTTGCGTACGGTTTCCCAAGTGCGTGGCGTACGTGATGTCGAGAACTATTTGGATGTCCACAAGCAGGCGGGTGATAATCCTGCACTGCAGGGCGGGGCTGGCCGCGTGGGCCGACGCTACGGGGTAATGCAGGATTACTGGTCGCCCTTGGCTCGGCTGCTGGCTGGTGGAATCGGCGGAGTGGCGGCTGGATGGGGCGTGGCCAAACGTGGCCTGCCCGGCCTGCTCGTGGGAGCCACCGGCGCGGGATTGTTTCTGCGAGCGCTGACCAATTTGTCCCTGAAACGGCTGACTGGCATCGCGGCTGGGCCTCGTGCCGTGGATGTGCAGAAGACGATCACGATCAATGCACCCCTTGAGGAAGTCTTCGGCTTCTTCAGCAAGTACGAGAACTTTCCTCGCTTCATGTCCAATGTCCGCGAGGTTCGTGATTATCTCAGCGGCCGCTCGCACTGGGTCATTGCCGGACCGGCCGGGATGCAGGTCTCCTGGGATGCCGACCTCACGCAACTCATCCCCAACGAGGTCATCGCCTGGCGGAGCGTACCCGGCTCGACGGTGGAGAACAGTGGCGTCATCCGCTTCCAGCCGGAAGCGGGGGGAACCCGCGTGGATATCAAGCTCTCCTACAATCCGCCCGGAGGAGCCCTGGGGCATGCCATGGCCAGACTCTTTGGCGCCGATCCCAAGAGCGAATTCGATGCGGATCTGGCTCGCGTCAAGACGATGCTGGAAACGGGCCAGCCTGCCCGGGATGCCGCGCAGCCCATCCGCACGTAGTGGTTCTGGCCGGGCATCCCGAATGCGTCCGGCGCGGTATGCGATCGGAGTCTGATCGATACGCGACGGTGAAAGGAGCGCTGAAATGCCGGAGAAACGAACCATCAAGCGGGCAAAGCAGGACGAGCGAGAGGGGAAGGCCCCCACGACGCAGGCTGGCGAGTTCGTGCGCGAGGAGATGCACCACATCCGCGAGGGCAAGCATGGGGCGAGGTCCACCAAGCAGGCCATCGCCATCGGCCTCTCCAAGGCCCGGCGAGCAGGTGTGGACTTGCCCCCGCCGCGCCCCGGCAGGGTCTCCGAGCGATCCAGAAAGAGTGCTGAGCGAGCCTATGAGGTGGGGCAGGGAGAACGAGCGCCGCGTGCCCCCTCGGGCAAGCGATCGCGGGCAATCCAGGGAGTGCTCAAGCGCGAGGGGAAATCGGCAGCATCGCCTCAGGCCCTTTCAAAACAGGCCCGATCGGCTGCTGAAGAGCGTGCTCCGGGAGAGCGCTCTGCGGCGGCCAAACGCGCATCGCAAACCAAAGGTCCCAAGGAACGTCACGAAGCAGCACAGAAGGCGGTGCGGACCAAGGGGCAGGCACGCCTTTCCTCCGCCGCTCGCAAGGCCGCACGCACGCGGGCGGCAGAGTCGTAAGTCGGGGCGGGCGGATGTCTATCCCTTTCCCCGCAAGAGACTGGATGCGACAGGCTGACCCAAGGTCGGGCTGCGCCCATCCACGACGTTGACCCGGCGATATCGAATGTCACCTGGGAAAACAATGCAGGCAACAAAAAGTCCCGTTCACTTGATCATCCAGTTTCCCGGGTGACTACATGAACGGGACCTCTTTATCGCAGCAATCCTCGTGCTATCCATGTTGTTCGAGACTGTGCAACTCCACGTCCCCGGAATCGCTGCTTGCGGCCTTCCTAGTCAAGCCGAACTTGTTCGCCTTTCGAACTGCTATCTCCGAAGCGTGGCAGTTTGTCATCGGGTGACAGCGACAATGGCATCCGTGCCACGGGCCCAGGTCCAGTTACATCATCAGCATCAAGAGTTTCCAAGCTCCCTCGCCATCGTACGTGGGACTTTGCCCTGATGAGAAGGCTAGGCTGCCCAGCACTTCTCAGGAGAAGCTTCCTGGCGGTCGCTTTCTCCCGGCCGAGCCGGAGCTCCTCGGTTTTGAGGGGCCGAACGTCCTGCTGGTCGGAGCCCGGGAAGATCCCGAGCGGGAATTGGGCATCAAGCTCAATCTTCAGGAGGAAAGCAAAGATACGGATGAGACCTTCAGCGATCTGCGATTGCGGATATCCGAAGCAGCCAAGCCGCTGTTGCAAGGCGAATGGCAGCAGGGCGGATTGCTATTTCGGCGCGTTGATTGCTCCCTTTATCAAATCATCGCAGTGAACCGCGGATCGTGTGGGTCCGGGCATCTGTATCACGATGAGCCGTCGGAAAGTCCCGGCGTGATGAGTTGGGGAGGTATTTCATGGCTCGCGCAATGAGAGGTCAACGCGAGGTCGACGAATGTATGGTGGCGTGTAGGGAGTGTGCGTCAACGTGCGTCCTCTGCGAAGGACATTGTCTGGAGCAGGGTGGGCGACATGCAGAGGCCAGCCACATCAAACTGCTGAGCGACTGCGGTGAAATCTGCACCTTGGCCGAGCGGTGCATCCTGCGTGGCTCGGAGTTTATGGGCAGGCTCTGCGATGTGTGCGCTGATGTGTGTGATCGCTGTGCCCAGTCCTGCGAGCAGAGGAACGACAGTCAGATCATGCAACAGTGCATCGACGATTGCCATCGCTGCGCCGAAGCCTGCCGGCGGATGATCGGGGCACTGGTCACGGCGTAGCCCGACTCACCGGATGTCGCTTACGAGCATCGAGGCAGAGCCGCTACCACCGGTAATAGCGGTAGGGATTGTCTCCCATGAAGAACTCCGTGATGTAGTCGGGATGATAATACTTCAGAGTTCCGGACACCTCTGGCCTGGGGCTCAGAGACATGGGCAAGCCTCCATTGCCTGCAGAGCCGCCGTCGTTAAAGCGATCGAGCAGGGGATGGAATATCCGGCGGTCCACCGCGAAGCTGGCCCCCAAGTTGGCCAACAGTTGGGCCACGGCCCGGGTGGATCTCCAGCGCGTGTAGCGGAAGTAGGTCTTCTCGTCGGCGTGGAAGCGATCTGGATCCACTTGGCAGAAGATCGCCACGCCATTGCCTATTGTCTTTCGACCTATCAGCCCGTCCGCGCCGATTTCCGCCCCTGCGCTGAGCACCCAGGGAGGAGTGTCCAGGTAGGTACGCCAGCGAAGATCAGAGGCGCTGAGACCGCGGGCCTCAGACCACTGTGGCGCTGACAGCGACCCGGCGAAATGAGCAGCAGCCGGCTTCAACGTGGTGCCCAGCCACCCCTCGGCCTGTGATCGTGGCAGGAAGAACGCCTTGCCACCTCTTTCCAGGTAGGCGTTGAGTGCGTCCGTGTCGATGGCCGCGTCCGGACCGACCAGCAGCAACGCCGTCTCTGCATTGAGCGTGGTAGACCGCTGATAGCTCACACCGATCCGGTCCAGCCATGCCGCCCCGTCTGCCCCGCCAATATATTCCACCTTGACCGCCCGGGTAGACAGCGGAGCGTGCGCCGCGTAGTTCATAATCTGCCCCGCCAATCGCCGCGCCGCCGGGTCCGTCGCCACGTGGTCTTCCAGGTCCAACGTGCAGAGCATCACCCGTCCCTGGCCATAGTCCAGCTCCATCAGCGGTGTGTAGCTCAAGTCGAACTCGCATTCCAGCAGGGGATGCCAGCCGCTGCGGTGGGGCTTCTCGATGGCAGCGCTGCTCACGCCACCGCGGTTGCCCCAGTGCCACCCGGCATAGGGCTGATCTCCTTCGTTTCCCTTGAGGTAAGTCCCCGGCACGTACTGCGGGTGGGCCTCAATCAGGCTGCTGCTGCCTGTCCAATCGCGTAAATCGTCGGCATCTATTCCGCCGGTGATCGGAGAACTCATGGGGAAGACACGTCGGCTCACGTGCGGGCATACCCGCCAACCCGGGGCCTGCATCATCCACGCAGGATCCTGCGCACAGATCAGAGCCCGCCCTCCCGCCTGTACATAGGCCTCCAGGCGAGCACCCACCGCCGGGTCGTTCTTCAAGGCGTTACGCCCGATCACCACCAGCGGCGCCGCCTCGCCATTCCAGGCTCGCGTCGTATAGCCCAGGTTCCCTAGCATCTTGCGGGTCAACCCCTCCGGATCCACCACCGCGATCTCGCCGCTGGCCGGGCGATCCTCTCCAAAGACCCGAAACGCGAACGTATCCTGGTGCTTGGCTTCTCCGATCGTTGCCGCCAGCGTGATCTGACCATCGACTTTGGCCCCGGCTTCCTGGGCCGGCGCGGTGAACTGGAAGGGAATGAACCGGATCTCCGAAACCGCCAAGCTGCCCTGCAACTGGCCCCTGCCCACTTCCTGCCCGCCCACCGTGGCGGCCCAGGACGCGGTGAATTTCTGGGGCTGGCGTGTGTCGTTGATCAGGACGATCTGCTTTTCGATCTTCTGGCCGGAGCTGAAGTGGTGGTCCTTCGCGGTGTACGCCTCTGCGGAGCCGGCAATCCACGCCAGCGTCGGGCCGTTGATCTCCTTCAACGCATCCTGTATCCACGACCAGGTACGCAGGCCACCGGGTAGACCGGCCGTCCGCCAACTGCGCCAGGTGTTGGTGCGATAGAGCTGCTGGATTTTGTGGTTGTTGGCGTACTCGTCGAGGCGATTCTCCGAGCTCTCGTAGAGCATCCCGTTGCGGAACAGGTCGTGGAGATACTGCCGGTACTTGGGTTCCTCGGCGGCATAGGCACCCGCGCCGAAGTAGATGGCGCTATATTCCGTCAACAGCGGCTCGCTGGTGATGTTGCTGGTAAACCCGTTACGCCCACGCCGGAAGGTGCAGTCCATCGGCGTGCCGAATTCGACCATGGAGATCGGCATCTCGCCGCTCTTGGCCCATTCGTTGAGCCATTCCTCTCGCTCCTGCAGCGGTATGAGGTCCAGGTAACAATTCATCGTATAGACATCGCCCGTGTAGGCGCCCGCGTGGCTGTAGTAGACCCGGGTGGGGTCCAGCTGCTTGAGCCCCTCGAACATCTGCTTGCCGAAAACCATGAGCTGCTGCCAGCGCTGGCTGGACTTGTCCCAGTCGCGGCGGCCCACATGGCGCGGGTCGGCGTCCACCGCGTTGTTGAAGAAGTTGAAGCCGGCGATCCACATGACCACGGAGGGATGGTTGCGGTAGTGACGCATCCACACGGCGGCACGCTCCATCGCACGCGATTGGTTCTGTTCCCACGTGAGCCGCCAGCGAGAATCGATCATGTATTTGGCGCAATCCAGGACATACTGCGCCACCAGGTATCCCTTGTGATCGGCGTCGTCGAGACTGTGCCCGGAGTCCTCGGCATCGCCGCGGGCATCGACGGTCGGGGATCCCATCTCCCAGAAATTCTCCCCCATCTGCATGCGCGGCCCGTAATAGAAGGGCCCCTGTCGCAGGTGGATCTCGGTGCCGTTGAGGAAGAACTTGCGCCCCTCCACCCAGAACTCCCGAAAGCCGAATTCCTGGTTGTATTGGTCATCCAGGCCCGCGCCCTTGACGGACAGTCGGAGCGTATACAGGTTGGGCTGGCCCACATCCCACAGACGCGGATTGTCCCAGGGCCAGGAGACAGTCACGCTCTGCGTGTCCTTGGCCTCTACCGCTGCCTTTGCCGTGAAACTCTTCTCCACTTCTCCCTTTTCGTCGAGCATGTCCGCAACGACTTCAATTGGACCGGCCTGTGTGACGCCGCTCAGTTCGACGTTCACGGCAACGTTCTTTTTCCGGGTTGAAGTGCGGATGAAGACATCGGTCACCCTCGCCTCGGAGCATCGGCTCTCCAGAAAGACGCTACCGGTCAGCCCCCGCGTCTTGAGGCGGGCGGACGAAAAGGAGACCGTGTTGCTTAAGGCATTTTGCCAGAAGGTCCCCACCTTTTCCGCATCGGCGATGGCCGCCACCAGCACGCGAACATCCGCCACCTGCCCCGGCTTGACCGCTGAGGTGATGTCCACCGAGCCCCACGGCCAGGCGATTCTCCCGCACTGCGTGCCGTTGACGTAGACAATCGCGTCCGTGCACACGCGATCGAATCGCAGGCTGATCGCGCGGCCCTGCCATTCCGCCGGGATGGATACCTGCCGCTCGTACCAGGCCCGCGACACCAACGCCCCGTCATACAGGTCCCACTGTGGGCCGCCGCCGATGGCAAGAAAATCGGAACGCTTGCCCTGGGAGTTCTGCCAAGAGCCCGGGACTTTGATATAAGCCCAGCCTACCTTCGCGGGAACATCACTTCCCTCCGTGGCGGGAATGAAGCGCCAGATGCCGTCGAGAGATACCTGCGCCCGCTTGGCATTCACTGTAACGACTTTCGCCTTGTCCCAGTCCAGGCGGGTGCCGGGGAGCAGCACGGCGTCTGCCAACTGCGTTGATTTTACCAAATGCGGAGTGATCGTGAGGTCGGCGATCTCGAATACGCCAGTGCAGCGGAACAACGCCGGTTGGATGTTCAGGCGAGTTGCCCCCTTGGGGACCTTCAGTTCCACCGTCTGTGTTACCCAGTCGGAGTCGGCCCGCAATTCCGGAACCTGCGGGGGATACGTGGACGAAGTCCCTTCAAAACTCATCGCTACACGGGCGTCGTGCCAGCCCTCTTTGCCCACCTTCAGGTTCTTGGCCCGCATACGCACGGAGATGGTCAGGGATTCGATCTGCGGGGTGATTCTCACGTAAGCATGCACGGAATCGACCTGACGCCCCGGGTTGCGATTCTCGATCCGCAGCCAGGACTTGCCGTTCTCCGAGACAACCTGAAATTCCCGGCTCTGCGGAATGTCGAATCCCTCGGCCCACTCTGTATTGGCACCCGGGTTTCTGAAGTCTCCCTGGGGAAATAGGTTCACCTGGGCAGAGGCGAGGCTTTCCAAAGCGCAAAGCAACGTGAGAACCAGCGGCAGCTTGATGTCCATATCTCGTCTCTCAGATGCAAATATAGCTAAATTGTCTCCCGAGCCGCCCGGGCCGCGTTGATCTGTTCGCGGCTGCGATGCTGATATTGCCGCAGCGTCTCGATCTTGTACTGAGCACACAATTCCCTCACTCGCACGCCAGGCTTGGTCGATCGGAGCAGATACCAGGCTTGGGAGCCGGAATCCTTCTCCGGCTCGACTTCGCCCCTATGTTCGCGCAGAAGCTTCTCCACTTTCTCCTTCGTAAAATCCCAGTGGATGAACGTGCGGTCCAGGTCGAGGGTGGCGATGAACTGGGCAGGCCGGGGTTGTTCCAGTTTTTCGAGGGTTCGGCCCGTGGCGTCGATGATGTTGCCCGCCCCCACGGGCACAACATAGTAGTGGAACAGCGTCGCCATCGCGTTGAGCGGACTGCCGCCGGTGTAGGCGCTGGGCCAGAAAACGATGTCCACATCCAGCGAATCCGCCTGCTGCCACAGCTCCGGGAAGTTGAGGTCAAAGCAAGTGAGAATGCTGATCCGACCAAAGTCCGTGTCAAACGCCTTCACCCCATCGCGGCTGGGTAGCAGCCCTTCGCCCCAGAAGACAAACACCTTGCGATACTGTCCAGCCACCTTGCCCCGCCGGTCCAGCAGCACGGCCGTGTTGTATTGCTCCGAACCGGCTTGCTCGCGAATGGGGCAGACCACATACATCCCGTATTTCCTGGCCATGGCCGCCACGGCATCGACTGTGGGGCCGGGAATGGATTCGGCCGTCATGCCGGCAAACTCCTCCGGCAAGCAGGCGATGTGCACACCTTGCTGCCCGGCCGTCTCCAAATGCTCCAAAGCCAGCTTCAGCTTCTTCTCATGGTCCCCGCCGAAACCGATGCAGATCGCTGATACCCTGACCTGGCGGCCAGGCAGAGCCGAACTTGCGGCACGCTCGCCCGCGCCGGCTAAGCCGGGCCAGGGCAAGGCCGAAGTCACGCCCAGGCCGCCCAGCACTGCTGTTTTTTTAAGAACGCTGCGGCGGGATACCGGGCGAGCCGTAGAATGGTTCAACGCAGGATGCGGTGAGTGGATTGACATACAGGCCTTCCATTCGCGTAACCCGAAAGTCGCTGCCACCCGTCTCTACTTGCGTCCGCAATTCCTCGTTGTCGGGCTATCGCAATGAAATCGATCGAAGCCAGCGTCGCGGGTTCCGAGAGACCCGTTCTACCGATATCGTCACCTTGTTATCGACTGAACGCGGGCAGCAAGGCGCGGTAAGATAGCACTCATGGACATGGGCAGCCAATGGATCTCTCCGGCCACGAAAGCACCCGCGATCGGTATGTCGCAACACCCGCGAAGGCGGAGGGTGCCATCGGTTTATTCCATCGTGTGCTTGTGCCTGATGTTGGCAGGCGGCGTTGGCCGCGCCGCCTCTTCGGAGGCCGCCATCACCGAACCCCCGCGTCAGTGCCAACCCGTGATCAGCGGCGTGCTCTGGTGGCTCAACCCTGCAGCGGAACGGTCGAAGCTTATCGCTATCCTTGATGCGATGGAGCAGGTTGGGATGGACACGCTCTGGCTCCTGAACACGACTGGCTTGGCTGCCGATCCGGATGACACGTTTCTGGAGAAGATCTACGCCGAGGCCGACCGAAGGCACTGGCGCGTCATTATCGAAACCTCCTCGGTCGGCGACTGGTATCACCACTGGGATATTCCCGCCTTGAAGGAAGCCGATCGGCGGCATGTGGAGAACGTTGCCCGCCGCTATTCGCGCCACCGCTCGTTCTATGGCTGGTACATCAACTATGAAATCTACATGGAGTGGGGCGAAAAATCGGACAAGATCCGGGAACTGTACCGCTCCATCGGCCAACTCACCCGCCAAGCCACGCCCGGCACAAAGCTGACCATTTCGCCATTCTTCCTGGCCGATCAACGCCAGATTCGCGGCAACTTCCGTTACGCTACGCCCGAGGAGTACGGACGCTGGTGGAAGGAAACGATCCAACTGGCCGGGATCGACATAGTCATGCTTCAGGACTCCGGGGCTGAACACAGCGAATGCGTGGACCCCGTCACGCGGCAGGCGTTCTTCTCCGCGATGGAGCGTGCGTGCAAAGCTAACGGCGCCCAACTCTGGGGCAATGTGGAAATGGTGGAGTACCGCGCGAAAAGCTGGGACGATTATGCGCGGAAGCTGGCACAGTATCAGGCGGCCAAGACCGAGTATCCCTGGAGCTTCGACATGGATCGCAATGCCTGGAAACTGGACCTGGCGTCGCGGTACTCCACGCGGATCGTCTCTTGGGGTTGGGAGTTCTGGAATCCGATAGTCCCGCAGGAGAAGGTGGGAAACAGTCGCGAGAACTACGCCGCTTACCGCAGGTATTACCAAGACACCATTCGCACTCCGAAGAGACCGTAAGGTTGCGGCGGCCGCGGACCGTCGCCGCTCAGAAGACTGTAATGCTTGAGTCCGCAGTCGCAATGCGGAGAATGAAACAGCAACATGGACGCACCGCAACAGGCACAGCCAACTGACCTGCTGCCCGGAGCACGCGGGACCGGAAGCAGCGCATTTGCGCTGATGCGATGCCTGGTCGCTGCGATCCTGCTGTTCGCGGCGGTGCAAAAATGGCGTGAGTTGGCGGCAATGCCACCGTCCCAGTGGTACGCCGTTGGACGGGTGCCGTTATTGCTAACCCAGATCGGGGGCGAAGCCTTGCTGGCGATCTGGCTGGCTTCGGGGCTGCGCCCCCGACTGGCATGGGTCGTCACCGCGCTTGCCTTCACGGGTTTCCTGATCATTTCGCTCTGGAAGACCGCGCGTGGCGAAGTCTCCTGCGGCTGTTTCGGTCGGCTGGTGGTTCATCCTGGGTATACGGCCGGCCTCGATGCCGCGATCTTGGCCGGATGGTATGGCGTGCGAAGACATGCCTGGCGCCAGCAAGGCCACGGCATGTCTGCCTACTGGATCGCGGGTATGCTGTCGCTGGTTGTCGGCGGCACGTTGACGGCGGTGTGGCTGAATCGCCCGGTCTTTGCGAATCTGAGCAATGCCGCCCAGTTGCCGGCTGCCGGCGATGTTGTCTACTTCGATGCTTCGGACTGGGTCGGCAAGCCCATGCCTCTGCGGGTCCACATCGATATTGGCGATCGCCTGTCCCGGGGAAGGTGGATCCTTGTCCTGCACAACTCCCAGTGCCGGCGATGCCGGCAGGTCGTGCCGGAGTACCGTCAACTGGCCGCCCAGTGGACAGGACGTTCGAATGCACCGGGCATCGCCCTGGTCGATGTGGTGCCGGACGCTTCACAGGCCGATAGCGAGGCGCCCGGCCGAACTTCCGTTCTGCTGGGCCATATCACCTCTTCGCAGAAATGGTTCATTATCACGCCCGCAGTCCTGGCCCTTGAGAATGGCACGGTCCTGGCTGTAAACAGCGAGGAGTCCGCCGCCCAATGGGCCGCGAGTGTCTTCAAAGCACCTTGACGCCACACGCGATCGGATTACCCCTGCAGTCTATCGTGCTCGACGTGAAAGCGATTGGCACCGGCCGTTAATCCGCGGGATCGCCGGTGTTCAGCCGCTGATCGGGGTAAGCGTTCCAGTGGGCATATGCCATAGAGTAGATTACATGAGAGCAAGGAGAGTTGGATATGCATACGATCTACCTCATCAATTGGATCCTTCCGATCCTCTTCTGCGTAAACGCTGATACGGCGATGCTGCAACAGGTCCAGCGCATTGAGCTGAAGGGCGTCGAGGGCCGCATCGACCACATGGCGGTGGACCCTCAGGCCAACCGCCTCTATGTCGCCGCCCTGGGCAACAACACCGTTGAGGTCATCGACCTCAATACAGGCAAGCAAGTCGAGACGCTGCGCGGAATGAAAGAACCCCAAGGCATCTGCGTGATCCCCGATTCCGGCAAGATGATCGTCGCCAGCGGCCAGGACGGCACCGTGCGGGCGTATGATCGGTCCCTGAAATTGCTGGGCACCGTGGAGGGTCTCGATGATGCCGACAACGTGCGCTACGATGCCCAGGCCGAGCGGATCTACGTCGGCTACGGCAGTGGGGCCTTGGCCGTCATCGATCCGGCGAAGATGGCTAAGCTCGCCGACATCAAACTCGATGGCCACCCCGAATCCTTTCAACTGGAATCTGGCGGCCATCGCCTCTACGTGAATGTGCCCGCTGCCCATCACGTTGCCGTGGTGGATCGGACAAAGCAGACGGTCATCGCCAAGTGGCCGGTGAAGGAGGCAGCCGCCAATTTCCCGATGGCGTTGGATGAGGCCAACCACCGCCTGCTCATCGGCTGCCGCAAACCCGCCAAGCTCCTGGTGCTGGATACCCAGTCCGGCAAGGTCGTGGCGAGCATGGACTGCTGCGGCGACACCGACGACGTGTTCTACGATGCCGCCCACAAACGGGTGTATCTCTCCGGCGGCGAGGGGTGCATCAGCATCTTTGAGCAGACCGATCCCGATCACTACCGCTTGGCGGAGACGCTCAAGACCGCGGCGGGCGCTCGTACGTCCCTCTTTGTGCCTCAGATCGGTAGACTCTACCTGGCGATTCCGCATCGGCCTCCCCAGCCGGCCGAGGTTCGGGTCTTCCAGACTACGCAGAGCCACAGCGAATCTCGATTCAGTGTAGCGAACCCTCGTTACAATTCTGCCTTCCGACAGGAATGACCTGACTCTCAATAAGCACAAGCCCAGTTCGATCAGAACTTGTGGCTTCTGCCCTTTCTGCCTTCCAAGTGAAGCCCGGCCCCTCCTTTGCCTCAAGAAGCGGTCCTTGTGATGGGCGACTTCCCGGGTACACTCGTCTTATCAACCAACTGATGAGCCTCCATTGGGCCGGAAGCACGCATGATCAACCGAGCGCCGATAGTAATCCTCGCGAAGCACGCCATCGATGATGCACAGGCCATAGCCCTGGAGCAGGCCGTTACCGAACGTTTCCGCGACGCCGGGTTCAAGGTGGTGGTGGTTCCCCATCTGTACCATGTTCCCGAGCCCAGCCCTCTCTGGAAGCGTCTGGAGAATCAGGCGGCTGGCCCGATGGTGCTGCTTTCGTGGCTTCACCCTCGACCGGCCGAATGGCTTTTACGCCGCCATGACCTCTGCACGGATCGGCTCATTGCCTTCAACCTCAAAACCTTTGTCACCGCCGAGGCCTGTTTTGCGGCCGTGCAGCGAGCACTGGCTGATGCCGACATCGCTTTCGGTGCTCCTACTCCCGGACAGGTTGTTAGCCTCGACGAGCCAACCTCGCAACGCTGGTACCCGGTTGTGGATGGTTCTCGCTGCGTGAATTGTCAGCATTGTCTTCAATTCTGCCTGTTCGGCGTCTATGCCCTGAACGAAGCCGGAGCAGTTCGGGTCCAAAACCCCGATCAATGCAAACCTGGCTGCCCGGCGTGTTCCCGCATCTGTCCCCACGGGGCCATTGTGTTCCCCCTTTACGAGCGTGACGAGGCGATTGCCGGCGCACCCGGACGATTCATGACCCCGGATCTTGCCGCACGCAGGATGTTCTACAGCCGTACGCGCCGTCCGTGTCCCAGATGCGGAAACATCGTACAGCCGGGCCAGGCGTCCGTTTCGACGGAGAGCGGTGAGATCTGTCCGGAGTGCGGCAGCAGGTGCACTCCATCTGCACCTGCTGCAAATCCCGCTTCGCCGGTATTCGATGACCTGGATGTGCTGGTCGATCAACTGGATCAGGTGATGCAGAGGAGACGTAAGTGACTGGCGAGCAGGGGAGTCTCGTAGTGCTGACTGCCGACCGAACCTTGACGGCGGACTATCGTCTGCTGTTCGATGGCATGCTGGCAGCCAGCCAGACCACGATCGCGCCGGTTTCGCTGATGGGGTGGCTCCTGATGCCACGCAGCAACCGATCGGGCACACATGCGGCCGTCGCCCCCCTGGGCTTGCGCCGCATCGAGGCGGCTTTGCTGAACGGTGGCTTCTCCGCTGACGAGGTCACCGTTGCCGATGATGCCCACCTCGAAGAGACGATTGGTCCGGCCACGCGAGTCATCGGGATTTCCTCGGGAGAACCCGCGGGGCTTGGC
>JBLNDH010000472.1:0-3102 GCA_050261455.1 Bacillota bacterium | reverse complement strand
CAGGCGTTTCTCCGCGGTGGGCTCCGGCCCATGAGGGAACTCGGCTTCCCAGGAGGAGACCGTGAGGCTCAAGGTGCCCTGGTCGGCCCTCAACGTGTGTGAGGTGGTGAGATCCAGAGAGATTCAGGGAGGAGAAGTCGGCGGTGATTTTGGCGGAGACGGGGGAGAGATTGAAGAGGCCCAGGGCTTTGGAGCCGTCTTCGAGGTCTTTGGCGAGAATCAGCACATCAGAGGTCTTTTTGACGATGCGGGCCTGGCGGCCGAGGGGGTCCTGGTCGATTTCGATGACCTCGGCGTTGCAGAGGATGTTGAGGGTAAAGGGATCGAGCTTGGTCATGTCGCCGCTGAAGATGAGGGGAGCGGCCATGAGGGCCCACATGGACATGTGGGTGTATTGCTCGTTGGGGGTAAGGGTGGTGGGACGACCTGCCCCCATTTGGCTGGCATTGCCGACCCAGCCGATGAGGATGTAGTCGGGATCATTCCACTGGCCGGGGCGAGCGTAGTCAGAAAGAGCCGCGTTGAAGAGGCCGACTTTGAAAATGCCCGTGGAGAGTTGACCGCCCTCGAGACCGAGGTCGCCGGTGGTGCGCCAGCAATGGCCGACCTGCCCCCCCCACTCCCACACATTGTCCATGCCGTACTGGCAGAGGTTGAAGACGATGTCGCGGTCGAGCTTCTGGAGCTCATCCCACATGAGCTTGTAGGGCTTGACGAAGTGTTCGCGCTTGTTGCCGCCGGCCACTTGGCCATAGGAGCACCAGTCGTACTTGAGGAAGTCGAAGCCCCATTCGGCGAAGGTGCGGGCATCAAGGGCTTCGTGCTGATAGGCGCCTTCGTAGCCGGCACAGGTGAGTGGGCCCGGCGAGGTGTAGATACCGGCTTTGAGACCCTTGGCATGGATGTAGTCGGTGAGGGCCTTCATGTCGGGGAAACGTTTGTTGGTGAGGAGACGGCCGCTGGCGTCGCGGGCGGGGCCACCGATGACGGGGTCTTTGGCACCGGGTTTAACGGGCCAGCAGTCGTCGATGTTGACATATTGGTAGCCGAAGTCGGCCATCCCGGAACTGATCATGGCGTCGGCGGCGGCACGCATGCCTTGGTCGGAGATGCGGTCGTAATGGATGTACCAACTGTTCCAGCCCATGGGGGGCGTGAGGGCGAGGGTATTGCCGACGACGATGGTGAAATCGCGACGGGTTTCGCCGAGGGAGTTCTTGGCGACGAGAGTGACTTTGTGGTCGCCGGGGACGGAGACTTTGCCCGTGATGATGCCGGTCTGAGGATCAAGGGAGAGGCCGGCGGGAAGATTCTCAGCGGCGAAGGTCATGGGGCGCTGGCCGGTGACGGGGATGCGGAAGAGGAAGGGGGAATTGGGGCGGACGCCATAGCGTTTGGGGTTGTTGAGGCGTGGAGTAGGAGCCGGTGGAGGTGTGAGGATGACGGCCTCTTCACGCGGGGCGGGAAGGGCCTTGGGGGCGGTGCCGGTGAAGGTGATTTTGGCGTCGGCCCAGTCGGCGTGATCGAAGTCGATGCCATTGCCGGCGTCGGTGACGAAAAGGGACAGGGTATTGATGCCCTTGAGGGGGATATCGCAGGGGCGAGGAGGCTGGTTGAGTTTGCAAGGACCACTGCGCCAGAGTTCTTTGCCGTCGCCGTAGATGGAGAATTCGAGGAGGGCCCGGTCGTTGCTGGCGGCGGCATCGACACCGACGAGAGCCTGGAAGCGTTCGGCGCGGCCGGCAAGGTCGATGTGGAACTCGCTATCGGCGTGGGAGCCGACGCCAGTGGCGAATTCTTGGGTGCCGATGCGGAGGGATTTGCCGGTAATGGATTTGTTGGCCTGGGCTTTGCCCCAGCCGGTGGACATGAGGGTGAGGTCGAGCGAAGAGAGGGGAATGACGTCGGCACGGGAGAATTGGGGAAGCAGACTCAAGGTGATGGAAGCGAGGCAAGCGAAGAGTGAGCGTTTCATGGTAAGTTCTCCCGAATTGTGATGAAGGCATGATAACGGATGCAGGACGGGAATGCATGGGTGAAGAAATCAGAAGACAGGGGGTAGATTGGCGGAGGAGCGGAGTGGGGACCGCGGAACCGCAAGCGATTGGGGAGACGGGGCGGCGAAGGAGAGGAGAATGGACGGAGGGTCCCGGGGATGAATTCCTGGGCTTGGAGACCTGGGGGTGTGATCGGCGGAGGTGAGGCATTTGAACCGGGTTGAACAACGGGAATGGGGCGGCAATGCTATAGGTCATAGAACTATGAACTACCGCATTGATCACTGCTTGGTTACGGCCTTCGTGGGCATTTGCTGTCTATTGGGGAATCCGAGTTACGGGGCGGATTGGCCGCAGATGCGGGGGCCGGGGCGGGGTGAGGTGTCGCCGGAGACGGGGTTGGCGCGGGAGTGGCCGGCTGGGGGACCGAAGGTACTGTGGACGATTGAGGTGGGTGTGGGGTTTGCAGGGGCGGCGGTGCGGGATGGGGAGGTGTATCTGCTGGATCGGGTGGAGGATCGGCAGGATGTGCTGCGGTGTCTGGATTTGAATACGGGGAAGGAATTGTGGAGCGTGGCGTATGAGGCGGTGGGGACGTTGCCGTACAACGGATCGCGGAATGTGCCGACGGTGGACGAGAAGTATGTGTTTGCGGTTGGGCCATTCGGGCATGTGAACTGTGTTGATCGCAAGACGCATGGAGTGGTGTGGTCGGCGCATCTGGTGAACGATTTCAAGGATCCGGCGGTGGATCGTGAGGAGCCGGCGAAGAATCGGGCGGAAAAGCTGATGCGGGCGCAGGTGCCGGAGTGGGGAGTGACGCAAAGCCCACTGTTGTATGAGGACCTGGTGATTGTCGGGCCTCAGACGCAGAAGGTGGGGTTGGTGGCGTATGAGAAGGCAACGGGCAAGGTGCGATGGAAGTCGGGGTACATCGGGCGAAACTGGTATAGCCATGTGAGTCCGACGCTGGTGAAACTGGGCGGGGTGGATCAGGTGATCATGCTGGCACAGCCGAGCGATCCGGAAAAGGCGCCGAAGGATGCGCCGCCGGCAATTGTGTCGGCTGTGGATCCGAGGACGGGGGAGATCCTGTGGAGCGTGA
>JBLNDH010000471.1:0-3290 GCA_050261455.1 Bacillota bacterium | reverse complement strand
GGGCGGCATGCCGGGCCCCGTCCAAAGCCTGACGCAGGGGGGCGTAGGCCTGCTTGACCTGGGCGTGAGCCTTGGTGCGGAGGATAGCGGCGGCAATAAGCAGAATGGCCAGCGTGATGCCCCCGGCGATGAGCACCGCGGCGATGTGGGGCTCCCACTTGCCGGTGACCGCCTGAGTAACGAGCATCACAAAGCCGCAAAGAAGGGCGCCCAGGAAATGGGGCCTCGCCCCCACGAACAACTGCGGCAACCGCAGGTTCTCAAGCTGGACCAGATGCTGCGCAATGGCAGCCGACGATGTTTCAAAGATCGCTTCGGGATTTTCCGGAGCTGGGTGATCTTCCCCCGGCGGGGGGGTGGGTTGGGGTGAGGCGAAGCCGTAACGCAAGAGGACCGCGGCGGCGTCGTGTTCCTTATCCTCGATTTCCTTCAGACGAGTGGTGAGTTTTTCCTTGGCCTGTTTGCCTTCCTCACGCAACTGAGTTTCGGTGCCGTCGTAAAGGCTCTCCACCAGCCAGACGGCCTGATCAAATTCCTTCTTGATCTGGCGCTCAACGGACTTGCTTTCCACCTGGATACGCTGGCGGGCGGCCTTAATGTTCTCATTGAGCGTGGCACTATCGGTCTGGTATTGGCTTTCAATCTGGTTGACCCGATCCTGATGCTTCTGTTGGATCGTGTCTTTGAGAGTTCTGTGACGCTCCTCGATGGCCCATGTGGTGCGATCCAGTTCCTTCTGGGCATCGTCGATGGTAGCGCGATATCGGCGATCGATCTCGGCTTCCGTGGCAGCACATTCGGTGGCCAGCGTTACCAGATCCCGCAGGACATTGCGCTGGATGTCCCGGGCGGTAAGTCGGGTCCGCGGCGTCGAAGGACTCTGCCCCAATTCTGCGGTGGAACGGTCTTGCATTACAGCGACAGATTACCCGGAGATGGCTTTGAGCAAAAGCGGCTATTGGGGAGGTGTTTGCGATTTGGCGGATTGTCCTCCCGGGTCCTTTGTCGCTTCACTCCGAACTCGGCGTGGGGGGAACCAGCTTCGAAGGGCAAAGGACCAATGACAAAGAACTAACGCAGCTTCACTGTGGCCAAGGCCAAGGCGGAGAGCATGGCGGTGATCAGCCAGAAGCGGACCACCACCTGAGTCTCGGTCCAGCCTTTGCGCTGAAAATGGTGGTGAAGAGGGGCCATGAGGAAGATGCGGCGGCCTTCGCCATAGCGGTGTTTGGTGTACTTGAAGTAACCGACCTGAATCAGGACGGAGAGGGCTTCGACGACGAAGATGCCGCCGACGATGAACAGAACCAGTTCCTGGCGGATGACGATCGCGATGTAACCGATCAGGCCTCCCAGCGCCAGCGAGCCGGTATCTCCCATGAAGACCGCGGCGGGATTGCAGTTGTACCAGAGGAACCCCATGCAGGCGCCGGCCATGGCGCCGGCGATGACCGCCAGCTCATCGCTGGTGCGAATGTGAGGCAGATAGAGGTAGGTGGCGACCTCGCGGCCGGCGAAAGAGGTGCCAACGATCAGCGCGAGAATGAAAAAGGTGAACGAGACAATCCCCATGCACCCGCCGGCCAGGCCATCCAGACCATCGGTGAGATTGACCGCATTGGAGGAGCCAGTCAGCACCAGGGTACCGAAGATGACAAAGGGAATGATACTGAGCTCGACCTGCAGGTTCTTGAAGAAGGGGAAGTAAAGGGTGTGGGTGGCGGCGATCTGCCCGCCGTGGCGGTAGGTGAAGAACATCAGGAGGACGGCCAAGCCAATCTGAAAGGCGAGTTTCTCCCAGCTGTAAAGGCCCTGGCGTGAGCCGGCGCGTCGTCCGGCGGTGAGCTTGAGCCAGTCGTCGGTCGCGCCGACGACCGCCAGCCAGGTCATGCAGATCAGTGCCATATGGACGTAGAAGCCGGTTTCTCGCGACAGATCCCCCAGTAGCAGCGTGGTGACGCCGACGGCGGTGATGATAACCAACCCACCCATGGTGGGGGTGCCTTTTTTGCTGGCCATCAGGGCATCGATCTCGGCTTGGTCGAAACCGGCCAGGTCGGCGATCTTCTGCTTGCGCAGCCAGCGGATGACGGGTGGCCCGAGCAGGACGCAAATGACAAAGCTGAGGACGATTGCGATTGTGGCGCGGAAGGTGGCGTAGGTGAAGACCCGCAGAAAGCCGAAGCCGCGGTCGTCTAGCCAGTCGAGCCAGTCCCGGATCAAGAGGTAAATCATGGTGAATGCTGGGTGTTAAGTATTGGGTGCCGAGTAATCAGCCGTGGATGTCCAGGGGCCGGTTCTCTCAGGAGGCCGCCTTGAGCGAGAACCGCTCGACGACAGCCTGAGCCACCGTCTCAAGTCGCATGGCACGCGAGCCTTTGAGGAGGACCAAGTCGTCAGGGCGGATCTGGTCGAGAATACTCGGACAAGCGGCAGCGGCGTTGGCGAACGAATGGACACGATCGTCGGGGAACCCCTCTTTGCGGGCGGATTCGGCGATCAGACTGGCTTTTTCGCCGATGCAGAAGAGGTGATGGACATGGATCTGGTGCTTGGCGATGAACTGGCCGATCTCGCGATGAAAATGGTCGGAGGTATCGCCGAGTTCTCTCATGTCGCCAACGACAGCGATGCGCCGGCCGGGCGTTTCCAAAGAGCAGAGGGTCTCGATGGCTGCCTGCATGGAGGCGGGGTTGGCGTTGTACGCATCATTGAGGACACGAACACCACCAGCGGTCGTGAGTTGAAGACGCATTTCCGGGCCATGGGCGCTGGCCAGGTTCGCCACGATTTCGTCCTCGGTCAGGCCAAGACGACGTGCGACCGCGATGGCCGCCAGGGCGTTGCAGGCGACATGCCGACCCAGAAGCGGAATGGAGACTTCCCGCCGGCCGTTCAGTCGAAACGTGATGCCCTTGAAGTCACAGCGAATGTCCGTCGCGTAGAGATCGTTGGTGGTATTCAGACCGAAGGTGATCCGATTGCCGGGATAGAGGGAGACGGCTTCGAGGAGTTGGGGGTCGTCGCCATTGACGACGAGCAGCCCCTTGGGGTTGAGACCTTCGATGATGCTGGCCTCTTCGCGGCGGACGCCCATCAGATCGCCCAGGCCTTCCAGATGCTCGGCGGAACAGTTGGTGATGACGGCCATGTCCGGCAAGGCAATGTTGGTCAGAACCCGCAGCTCGCCAGGGTGATTGGTGCCCGTTTCCAGGACCAAATAGTCTTGCCGGGGATCGGCGGGGAAGATCGCCAGTGGCACGCCGATGTCGTTGTTGAAACTCTTAGGT
>JBLNDH010000470.1:0-3724 GCA_050261455.1 Bacillota bacterium | reverse complement strand
TCACACATGGCAACGGCCTTGGCAGCCCCGCAGGTCGTGCAAGCCTCGGCCATGCCACAGCCGCCGCACTCAAATGCGTGTTCGCATCCCAACAGTTCGCCCAGCCGTTTGCCATATGTCTCTTCGGCCGCCGCCACACCCACAAGCTTCGCAAAGCTGCGATTGGCAAAGACCACCTGCCGATACGGATTGAGGACCACCAGCACACAAGGCACCGCATCCAACAGCGTGCGCACGAGCGGCAATGCTGCGATGGCTTGCGATTGCTGCTGGACAACCGTCCGAGAGGCGCGTTGTGGGCCGATACGGGGGTCGAAATCCATCACACGCCCTCCCGCACAGCCTGGCTGGAGATAAGCCGCAAAATCAGTCGTCGCCATTTCGATGCCATAGTCCTCATATACATTTACGACCGACTACAGTGGGCGTCACGCCGATGTAGTGGTCGAACAGGAGGGCAAACCTCCCGCTTGCTTGCTAAGCCGCTTTGTTTGCGGGCGGCTTTATGTGTGCAAGATGGCATCCGCAACGCGGGTTTTCAAGTCCACTTCGACGGCTTTCGCAAATTACATCGACCAAGCCAAACAATTACGCCAGCACATACTGGCTAGCCAGACCCCGGTAACTCTGAACCTGTTGCTGTTTCCACGATTCACCTTGGCCCAGCTCCCCTGCCATCAGATCCGCGACACGATCGGCCGCCTCTATGCTGGCGCGGGCGTTGAGCAGCAACGCCCGGGTTCGCCGTGACAGCACATCCTCCACGGTACGCGCCATTTCCTGGCGTACCGCCCAGATCACCTGCCCGGCACGATAAGGCAACTGCGGATGCAACAATTGCTGATACGTCGGATTCTCGTCCATGAGCTGCTGAACCGCCGAGGCATCGGAGCCATAGACTGCCAGAATGCCCAGCTGCTCGGCATCCTCAAGATACCCGTGGATGTGCAGGTCTCGGGTCGTACACGGCGCCGCCTCCAGCCCGGCGAGGTCCGCGGCATGATCCACCGCATCCTCCGCCATCTTCCGATACGTCGTCCATTTGCCACCGGTGATCGTCAGCAATCCCGATTGCGAAATGTGAACGGTATGGTCACGCGACAAGGCCGCGGTGTTCTGTCCATTCCCCGCGCTCACCAGCGGCCGCAAACCCGCAAAAATGCTCAGCACATCCGCCCGCGATGGATCTTTGCTCAAATACCTGGCCGCGTGCGAAAGCAGAAACTCGACCTCCGTGTCGAGCGGCTTGGGTTCGAGCGGCGTCTGCTGGACAGGCACATCCGTCGTGCCCACCACCACGCAATCGTGCCATGGGATGGCAAACAGCACCCGCCCATCGTCCGTCTGCGGAATCATGATCGCGCTGTCGCCGGGCAGAAAGGACCGATCGAGCACAATGTGCGTGCCCTGGCTTGGGCTGATCATCGGCCGGGCATTGGGATCGTCCATCTGGCAAATCGAGTCGCTATAGACTCCCGTGGCATTGATGACCGCCTTCGCCTTCAACTCGTATTCGCGTCCCCCCTCCAGATCCTGCGCCCGAACCCCGCTGACCATTCCATCGGTTTTGACTATCGCCGCAACCCGCACGTAATTCACCAGCGTCGCCCCTAGGTCCGCCGCCGTCTGCGCCAGGCTGATCGCCAGGCGTGAATCATCAAACTGGCCATCGTAATACATGACGCCGCCGCGCAACCCGTGCGTCTCAATCGTGGGGATACGCTCGATGGCGGCATCACGCGAGAGGTTTCGCGATCGCCCGAACCCCAGCTTGCCCGCCAGGATGTCATACAGCCGCAGGCCAATCCCATAGAACGGCCCCCCCCACCAGTCGTACACGGGAACGACAAATGGCAAATCGTGAACCAGATGTGGCGCGTTACGCCGCATCAATCCCCGCTCGCGCAATGCGTCGAGAACCAGCGAGATGTTCCCCTGCTTGAGGTATCGCACCCCGCCATGGGCCAGCTTCGTGCTGCGGCTGGAGGTTCCCTTGGCGAAATCGTTCTGCTCCAACAGCACCGTCTGATACCCCCGCGCCGCCGCATCGATCGCCACGCCCAACCCCGTCGCCCCACCCCCGACGACTATGAAATCCCACTCCCGGCCACGGTCTTCCAGACGACTAAGCATATCGGCGCGTTGCATGGTGCGATCTCCGAACCTGCTGGGCCGCGTGATCCTTCACGCTCAGAGGCAGATGCGTCCCGTGAATTGTATCACAAAGGAGAATCGCCGCCGACGCCCCTCCGTCCCCCAACAACACGGGCCGCTGCTCACGCAGCGGCCCGTTCTGCTATCCCATATCCAACCCGCAGGTCCAACCCTTGGCCCTACAACACCGGCTTGACCGAGAACAACTGTTGGAGCACGGACGAAGTCGTCTGCGGCTCAGGCGTTGTCGCCGCCTTCAAGACCAGCACATCCTCCGCACTTGGCAACACCGGAGTCTCCTCCGCCGCCAGCCGCGGGCCTTGGGCGATAAACGCCGAGTCCATCAGGAAGTAATCGTCGCCATCAATCACGCCATCCGAGTTCAAATCGCCATCCTGATACCGTGGCGATGCCAGCTGGCTGATGAAATTGCTGTCGATGATGAAGTAGTCGTCCCCGTCCACCGTCGCATCAAGATTGAGATCGCCGGTCCAGGTATACTTCACCAGGATGTCGTTGGCGCCCACCGCCTGGCCAGCAAAGGTGGTCTTGATCGGCTCGCCATTTTCAGCATTCAGCATCAGCCCCAGGCCCGTATACCCTTCCAGGGCGGCAGCCCGCGCCTGGGCCACATTGCTGGTCAGGCCCTTGCCCAACCACTTGCCCTCTCCGCCGCGAGCAGCCGCAACCCAGTTGGTCACCTGCTGCAGCACCGAATTCGCCGTCTCGGGCTTGACCGAAATCACCATGCCATTGTCACCCAGATCGAGCGTGGCATTGGCGCCAATGCTCAGCGCGCCCACCCTCAGCACCTTATCCCCCCCGTTCGCCAGACTCAGACGCGCCGATTCCATCAATGTCAGACTCGCCAGACTCATTGAAGCGTCCAAGGCCACCGCCATGGACCCGCCGATGGTCAGCGACGATCCCGCCGCCACGTCCCAGCCCACATCCTCCACATTGGCAAACGTGATAGGTGTCGCGTCCACGGTGATCCCGGCGTTGTTGACCAGCAGATTCTCATCTCCGCTGCTCTTGATCTTCAGCGAGTCGCTGCCGCCAGCGCCATCAAATACCAGGCCGCCCGCCGGAAGCATGTTGCCATTGGAGAAGTCGAGCGTGAGTTGATCTGCGCCGCTCAAGCCGACGATATGGATCTGTGGCAGGGCTGCAAACGCCACCGAATAATCCGGCGTCGCGCCATTGCCTGTATAGACCTCCATCCGGTTCGCATCACTCGCCGATCGCTGCAACCGAATCGCCCCCGCCTGGGTGATGCTGGCGACCGCGAAGTCCTCCGTCGCATCGGCCGCCAGCGCATTGCCCGCCGCGTCCGCGATTCCCGACCCTACCGCATTCAGCGTCAACACATACGTGCCTAAGCGTCCCGTCAGCCCAGCCAGATTGCTCAACGTCCAGGTCTTGCCATCGCTGCTGCTCACCGTTTGCGCCGCCGTCAGCAGGTTCTCCCCGCCATCCCGCGACAACCGCAAATCCGACAGGTCAAATCCCGTCACCGCCTCGTTGAACTCGATGCTGATCGTGTCAATGGAGCCGTTCCGCGGGTCTG
>JBLNDH010000469.1:0-8829 GCA_050261455.1 Bacillota bacterium | reverse complement strand
CGGTAGAGGTGGTTTCTCAGGGCGGCAGTGCTCAATTTGGCCCTCCCGCAGAGGGGACAGATGGGCTCAAACTGGGCAGTGCGTTTGGCTTGGCTGGTCAGCCAATTGCAGCGGGCCTTGACTTCCCGGTTATCCGGCAGTCCCGCCGAACCGAGCTTGGCCCGCAGCGTGTTCAGCTCCGCCTCTTGACACCGGAGGCGATGCGACATCTCCGCCAGCTCCGCCGCCAGTTGGTGCATGCCCTGCGGATCGACCGCGGGGCCTTCGGTCCGCTCCGCCACGGCCACCGCGTGGCCATTGGGGCAATAGAGGGGCTGGCCATCGCGTAACTTCTGGGCATACAGGGACAGGCTCGCCCCGAAGACGGTGGCGCATTGCGGGCAGGTCTCTACGCACAGGGCAAAACGCAATTCCACAGCGAGGGGCAGCGGGGATGCGACACGCGGCGATGCGGCCGACTCCGATGGCTGTACCGGCGAGCTTGTAATGTTGCCGTCCATCTTGGCCTCACTTCCCTGGGAAGCCTTTGGTGGGTCCTCGCGATCGATCAGGCGGCTGCCCCGGCCGTGGCAGCCTCCCCGGTCGCCTTGTCCGTTCCAACCACTTCGGGGTGGATTTCCGTTGTCCGAGCTTCAGCAAGCTTGGCCTCGATCTGCTCACGCGACAGGTTCAAGGCACGGGCCAGCTTCGCCACCTTGTGCCCCTGAAGTGCAGGCGAGGGCAATTTGATCCACCGCCGTAAGGTGTCGATCGAAAACCCGTGGATGGCAGCGAATTGAAAGCAGCTCAACCCGGTGTTCTGAATTTCGCGTTTGAGCCATCGGCCAAAATGGAACTGCATAGGACCTCCCATGAGATTAGCGTCCACTAGATTATTACCTTGTAATGCTAGGTCATAACCTTGTCAACTAGATCATCATCGATTTTTTCTCATTCGGGCTGATGTGCGTTACACTGCCATCGTGACGATCATCGAGAAATTAAGGCGACTGACCGAGGGAAAGAGGAAGGCCGACATATCCCGACAAGCCGGTCTTAAGCCAACTGCGCTGAGCGACTACATCAACAAGGGCTATCTTCCTCGGTATGACATCGCCTTAAAAATCGCTCGGGCGTTGGCAGTCCCCGTCGAATGGTTCATCGACGATGCGGAAGACTGGCCGCCGCCGGTTCTGGACGAATACAACATTGCCTTGCTCTCCGATCATGAACTCCTGAAGGAGTTTTGCCGGAGATTTCGTTTAGTTGCTCTAAGGGTCTATGATGACTTGAACCGGGCAGCCAAAATCGACTGGTTTTCCATAGCCAAAGCACTTCTCTCGCATCCCGTGGGCGATCAGGTAGCACACGGCATTGGGGCGGATGCCCGATTGGCCAGCACGCTTACCGCCCTCGGCGGGGATCTTTTGCGGTTTGATCCTTCCATTGCCTCGATCGAATTCCACAACGAGCTTCCAGGCCGTGATGTTGACCCTGATGAGCTTACCATTGATCGGCTGCTGTCCCGTTGTCGCGAGTTGGAGACGACAACGCCCGGCCTTGCTCAGGTGGCTGAATTGTGGTCTATCTGGTTTCTGAATCGAAAGCAGCCCGACCAGGCGGACCGGATCTCCGCCACCATCGAACGAATCAAGAAAGAGGTGGCAGCGTTAGAGGCCCCCAACCGACCGGCAGCGCAGGTTTCACGGCTCCAACATCATCCCAGGCCCAATAAGGATCAAAGGAGTCAACGGTAGGTTCTCAGGCTCCTCGAACCTCGCCTAAACGCCATTCGACAGCCCTTGGAATACCACTTTCAGCACCCACCAAAAGCGCGTTCGCACATATAGTACCAATTTAGTCTTATGTCGATCTTGCGCCGAGCGCCGATCTTTTGTGTTCAAAAACCCCATTGGCGATAGCGCCAACGGGGCTCGAAGGAGCCCCGCCCCTCAGAAGCAGGCTGTCAAATCCGGTTCTTTAATTCGTGCCGCTGGCCCATCGTGAGGCCACCCACCGCTCGTAAGCTTTGTCAATCTGACAAGATACGACATAGGGTCCCCATTCCCACGGAAATCCGAGTATTCCTTAGAGGTTACGACAGCGGAAGACGAGCGGACGGGCCGCTATTGCTTATACGCTTGGGGCGAAGATTTGTTCGGGGACTTTTAGGTTTTTAGCCGATTCTGAGGGGGCAAGAGAAATGGTGTGCTAAAGCACACCCTACGAAACTGTGACCGCTCATGTCATGCGCGGCGGAACTCCAGGCCCGGGGCAGGGTCATTGGGGGCGATTGGGGCGCTACGGGAGGCGGCTATGCGTGGGCTTGAGCGAACTCCTGGTAGTCTTTGAGCATGGACTTCAGCAGGCCGGGGGTGTCGAGGCCATAGGGACAGTGGTTGGCGCAGTGGCGGCATTCGGTGCAGTTGTCGATGCGGTGCATCTGCTGCTGCCAGGTGTCGGTGAGGAACTGGCGGTAGGGCGCGCGGCGCAACAGCCAGTACATGCGTGCGGCCATGGGGATGGGGATTTCGGCCGGGCAGGGCAGGCAATAGCCGCAGCCGCGGCAGAAACTGGCGGCCAGATCGCGGCGATCGGCCTCGATCGCGCGGCGCAGGTCGGGGGTCATCTGCGGCGGGTGCTTCTCCAGGGCGAGGAATTCGTCCAGTTCGCGCTCGTGCTGGATACCCCAGATGGGCACAACGTTGTCGAACTGGCGGAAGAAGGCAAAGGCGGCGGGGATATTGGTGATCAGGCCGCCGCACAGGGCTTTCATGGCGATAAGGCCGATGTTGTGCTGGTGGCAAAGCTCGATGAGCGAGCAGTCTTCCGGCGAGGAGATGTGGCTCAGGGGGAACTGCAAGGTATCGAACAGGCCAGAGAGGACGGCCTGGCGGGCGACGGTGGCGCGGTGGTTGCTGATACCGATGTAGCGGATGAGCCCCTGGCGTTTGGCCGCGAGCAGGGCGGCATAGGCGGAGTTGCTGTCGGAGGGATCGGGGACGCTTTCGGGGTTGTGAAGCTGGACGATGTCGATGTAGTCGGTCCGCAGATTCTTGAGGCTTGTCTCCAGGTGATGGCGGGCGGTGGTGGCGTCGGAGGCGCCAGTCTTGGTGGCGATGACCAGGTGCTGCCGCACATCGGCCAGCGCCTGGCCGATTTTCTCTTCGCTGTCGGAGTAAGCGCGGGCGGTGTCGAAGAAGGTGATGCCGTGGTCGTAGGCCTTGCGGAGGATCCGCGTGGCCTGGGCGATTTCAGTACGCTGGATCGGCAAGGCGCCAAAGCCAAGCTGGGGAACGACCAGATTTGTCCTGCCAAGGGTAACCGTCTTCATGCGACACACTTATCGCGTGATCGGGGGGCGGCGTCAATGCGCAGGGGACGCAGGGAGCGCGTGGGCGGATGGACGTGTAGTCCGTCGACCTTGGGTCGGTGAGTTTGAGAGGGGTATGGGGGGTCGGGGCGGCGCTGCGATTGTCTCGGCATGAGGTCCGAACGGCACGCAATAGCGTGCCCTACGCGGCTTGGGGCGGAGATTTGTTCGGGGAATTTTATTTTTATCTCATTTTAAGGTGGCAAGAGAATTGGTGTGCTGAAGCATACCCTACGAGACTTGTCCTCGGCCCGATTTGCACGGGATCCTGTTACGGCGTGGGGACGATGTTGCGAATCCGCCGCAACTGCTCAGGGCCCGCCAAGTACAGGTCGCGGCCCACCCAAGTCGGCCAGCCGACCGGATCGATCTTGCCCACGACCTGCACGCTGGCATCCTTCGGATCAATGCGCACCAGCACGTTCTTCAGGTACGTCCACACGAAACCATCGGGGCCACACACGAAGGCGTGATACTCATACGACGGGTCAAGCCAGTGAGGCCAATAGGCATCCACTGAGATGGGCGAGGGCAGAGGCTTGGTAAACAGCCGTTCGCCGGTGAACAGGTCCACGCCGTAAAGAATGCTGGCGGCAGGATGCTGCGGGTCCGAGGTCAAGCCGAGCAAACGGCCAGGAGCAACCTCGATAATGAGCCCGGTGGTCCTCGCTTTCGCCACCGGCACGATCTCGCGCACAATCTTCTGTGCACGCACGTCGTAAACGAACAATGTGGCCTGTTCGGGCGCTCGATTGTTATTCAGTTCATCCGCCGCCTGGATGGTGGAAATGACGATCAGCTGGCCGTCCAACGCCGGGGCAATCCACTGCACGGCATAGCCGCTGAGCGGTTTCCAGAAGCCATCCAGCTTCTGGGTCTTCGGGTCATACCATCCGAAGCCGCCGCCGGTGTAGCCACGCTCCCCGAATCCGCCGAAGTAGATCTTGCCATCCGCGCCGAGGGCGGAGCTGTGCATGATCGCGATACGCGTAGTGCGATCGAATTCCCCCAGGCGATGGGGGTTACTCGCCGGATCACCGGCATCCAGCGTGTGCTGGCCAGGCGGGCCGCCCACGCTCAACGTCCAAGGCCGCGCGGGGTCGTACACAAAAAGCGGACCGCCCGCATAGCCGCTGGAATAGAGCTTGCCATCGCAAGCGATCTGCGTGTAGGGCGCCAACCCCGGGCGGGGGCCTAGGCGGGTGGTCTGGTCGGTCCGGGGATCGAAAGCGAACACGCCGACGTAATCGTCTCCCGTGCCGTAGAGCCGACCATCGGGCAGGAGAATCATGGGATTAATGCGATGGGGATAGGTTTCGACACCCTGCACGTGGATCGCTTTCCAGCCCCGATCTTCTGGCTTGGTGCTGGACATGCCGCCCGGAAGTGATTTCTCCTTGGCCGCGTCCTCCCGGGAGCGATACCACAGCGTCGCATTGCCGTGGGCATCGGGATCAATCTGGTCAAAATACACCTGCGGCTTGGTCTTGGAGCCCTTGTCCCAGGGCGATGCTTTAGGCGGCCAAGGCGGCGTGCCGTTCACCTTGGGAATCGCCTGGCCATGATAGAGCCAGTATTCTTTGCTGGGCGCACCGGCGCCCTGAGGTACGCTCGCCCACGCTCCGGGAAAGCTCTCAACGATATCCATCACGCGTTCGGTCGGCGATTCCAAGAGCACCTTCTCTTCGCCGCTCTGGAGGTTGATGGCCACGAGATACCAGGCCGGGATCATTCCGCTGGCGATGTACGCGTGCGTGTCATCCACGCCCATGACATACCGGCTCCAGGCGCCGTTAGGATGGCTGGGTCCTACGGGGCCGAAATCCTTCACCACCTTGCCCAACTTCGGATCGTAGATATACAAGCCAACGCGATTGCCCCGGGTCCCCGTGCCGTAGATCCGACCATCCGGCCCAACAACCAGGGGACGAACCTCGCCGCCCAGACCCGGCACGATCTGGCCCCGCTCCTCCAACGCGTTGGTTGCCGGATCATAAACGAACAGGTCCATGCTCCCCGTCTGTCGCGACGGGGTGGCGATATAGTACTTGCCGTCGAACCCGAGCGCCCGCCCGGACAGGTAGAACTGGTGATGGTCCGGCAATCGCTGCTTTTTCACCTGCCCCGTGCCCAGGTCAAAAGCATAGAGCCAGGTCGGCCCATAGTACTCCTTGAAGTAGATCTGTAGCACGTCCCAGCTCTGTCCGTCGGGGTTGGGCACTTGCCAGCGTTCCCAAACGTTGACTCCGCGGGCGGGTTCGCCCAGCAACTCGGTCCGCAGCACCGGCGCGGCTTCCAATGCCTGCTTCAGGTCAGGCTGATTGACAACCGGCCAAGCCTCTGCGGCGACCAGGCCCCGGCTCAACCCAAGCAACGCTACTGCACATGATGCGATCCATCCTACGGAGCGAGTGCTCATGCGATCTCCCTCGGCTGCTCATTCCACCGCTCTCCCTCTGGCATCGGCCTGGAGCGGCCAAGCCAGGGGATCCAAGCTGCATCAGATAGGATTACGTTGTACCGGAGCCTGCGTTGTCGATCGCACATTCAGGTCTATGGTCGGCGTGATGCGAAACGTGGAGAAACCCTGATGCGCCCAATGGGCCTATCCATGGTGACCCGCGACTAGCAGGCCAGCAAACCAGACGGATGCGAAGCATCTTGATGTATTGCTGTGGAGACAGCCCGTAATGTGGCCAAGAATATCGCTCGCCCTACCGGAAGCACAGGGCGATGTAGTTCCACGCCGTCGAGGGATGGCCGGCGTAGATGTATTCGTCGTTTTGGCAGAAGATCATCACGCGGGTGAAGTGGGGTTCGAGGGTCTTTACCAGGGTGTCGTAGTCGTACTCGAAGACGTGCATGTGCTGGCGGGAGACGGAGCGGTCGGGGCGGGAACGGGGCGTGCTGAGGATGGCCAGGCCACGGTCCTTCAGGTGGGCGGCGACGTTGGCGACCATCAGGTGGCCGTCTTCCTGGCTGACATGTTCGATCATTTCGAAGGCAACCACCACGTCGTATTGGCCGGCGGGTTTCTGGTGGGGGTGGACGATGTCGTCCACGATGAATTTCAGGTTGGGGCGGGAGTATTTGGATTGGCAGTGGCGGATGGTTTCGGGGTCGAGGTCCAGGCCGGTGGTTTGGGCAGAATGGCGGCTGAAGAAGTTGCAGCCGAAGCCGTCGCCGCAGGCGACTTCCAGGACGCTGTCCTGCTCGCGGATCCATTTGCAGGCAAATTTGTAGCGGGCGATGGTGAAGCCGATCATCTCGAGCGGTTCGTTGGGATCGTCCAGAGTCACGCGGATACGAATGGGGCAGTTGATGTGATCGGTACGCATGATAGTAGTCAGTAGTCAGTAGCCAGTAGTCGGTAGTCAGTAGTCAGTAGTCAGTAGCCAGTAGTCGGTAGTCAGTAGCCAGTAGGCAGTAGTCAGACAATTCGACGTGCGCTAAAGCGCACCCTACGAGTCGAATTGTTTGACGTGCGATTCATAGTGGATGGTTTAGGCGAAGGTGGAGTGGGGTTTTTCTTCGGTGGCCAGATAGTTGAGGATTTCGTTGTAGGTGTTGTAGCGGTTGGCGGTCATGCCGCCGGCGCAGACGCGGCGGCAGTCGCCACGGTAGACGGCCTCCATCACTTCCTGGCGGCGCGGGCCGTTCCAGATCTCGGCGAAGCTCTGCTCCTCGAGGCTGCCGAAACTGAATTGACGGTTGCCGCGGAGGAAGCAGCAGGCGTAGACGTGGCTGTCGCCGCCGACGATGCCGATGAGGTTGGGGCCGAGGCAGCGGCGATAGGGGAAAGGTTGATGGCGGTCGGCGTTGAGATAGCGATCGGTGAAGTTGCCGAGAAAAACCCGGAATTGGCCATCGTCAAGCCGCTTGGCTTCGATGGCCTGATCGCGCAGGGTATCGCGGATTTCGCTGGGGAGGGGATTGGCCGGGTCGAAGACGCAGCGGATGGTGACGTAGGCGACGCCAAGCGATTTACCCAGGCGGGCGAAGCTGACCATCTCATGGCAATTGCGAGGCTCGGCCACGAAGTTCAGGCCAACCATCGTCCGGGTAGAGTGGCCGGTCAGATAGGCGATATTCTGGGTGATCTTGGCGAAGTCCGTGGTGCCATGGATCAGGTGATGGGTCTGAGCAGTGGCGGCATCGAGGCTCACGCGGACCCATTCGCAGCATTCGAGGACTTTCTCAAGGCTGCCGGCACGGGGAAGGGAGCCATTGGTGATCAGGCCGGTGGAGAGATCGGCCCGGCGGAGGATATCGAGCATGTCGTTGAAACAGGGATGGGTGCTCGATTCGCCGCCCCCTTTGAGGACCACGGAGCGCACGCCGCTGTCGTGCAGCTCGTCGATCAGCAAAGCAAAGCGATCGACGTCGAGCATTTCGCCGGTGTGGGATTCCATGCTGACGCACCATTGGCAGCGGTGGTTGCAGCGATTGGTGGGATCGATTTCGACAGTGATCGGCAGGACATTCTCACCACGGGCGACGGCTTGGAGATGTTCGAAGTGGTTGAGGATCTTGTACTGGCTGAAAGGATCGCCGTGCGCGATATCGGCGGGCGGCTGGGGAGCGCGCTCGGGCGCGACCGTCGGCGCGATCACCGGGAGACTGATCGATCGCTTCGGCGCAGAGGACGCGATTCGCGGGGAGCCGGGCGGGATGCGAACGGGTCGAGGGCGATTAGGACTGCTGATCATCGATATCCTTTGAAAGATACTGAACCAACTCGGCCATTCGATGCTGCATCGTGTGACAGGATCGCGCTCGCTGGGCGGCGCGGGCGGCCATGGCCAGGCGCTCGTCGGGGTGATCGAGGTAGTAGCGAATCTTGCGCTTCAGCTCGGCAATGGAACCGAAGGTGTCCAGTTCCGAGCCGGGGGTGAAGGAGGCGGAGACCAGATCCTCCTCCGGGATGCGGCCGACCAGCAGGAACCCACCCGCAGCGGCGGTGTCGTACAAACGGGGATGGTGGACGGTCCAGGTGTGCAGATGAAGGTTGATGGCCGAGCGACCGATGGCCTCGCGCAAGGGCTCGCCGTTGGCAATCTCCGGCTGGGCAAAACGAGCGACGGCGGGAAAGGTTTCCCACCCGCGGCCAAAGAGCCCGAGGCGGAACTCGGTCAATGCCGAGACATACATCTCACGCAGCACCAGGTGCGCCACGCGATAACGGAAGTAATAGACGATGGACCGCCAATGCGCGGGATCGCCCACATGGGCCTGTCCTATTTCGGCAAGGCATTGGCGGAGGAAGGGATCCAGATCCGGAAGGACAAAGGGCTCGTTTTCGCCGCAAGCGGAAACCCATGCCGAAAGGCGCTCACGGGCATGGAGCATCAGCTGCTGAGTGACGGGATCGAGCGTGTCGAAGCCAATCAGCTTCCGGTAGTTGTCGAACTGGTGGATGTTGCCGACGAAGAGGACATCATACTCCGGCGTCTGGGAGGTGGGGGAAGGATAATAGA
>JBLNDH010000468.1:0-3450 GCA_050261455.1 Bacillota bacterium | reverse complement strand
GGCGGCGGGGGTTGGGGTTACCGGGGTTGAAGTTTGTTCCATCATGGGCTGCTCCGCAGGCGAATCCGGCGTATCAGCGAGTTCCGTCGTATCCGAAGGGGGATCATCGTCGGATGGAGTGGCCGGGGCGGGCGCGGGGGCGGGGGGGAGGGGTTCCTCGATTTGCGGGGCCGGGATGTGGGCCGGAACCGGGGCGGGCTTGGCGGCGGGCTTGCAGAGGGATTCGCGGGCGATGGTTTCGACGGCTTCACGCAGGCTGGCGACGACGAAATCGGGTTGGATTTCGCTTTCGACCTCGGCGGCGGGGGAGGGGGGGAGCTTGGGGTCGGTGAAGAGGATGGTGCGGCAGCCGGCGGCGCGGCCGGCTTCGATGTCGCGGGGGGCGTCGCCGATGACCCAACTGCGGGTCAGGTCCAGGCTGAGCTTCTCGGCGGCCTGGAGGATCATGCCGGGCTTGGGCTTGCGCAGGAAGCTGTCTTGTTTGTATTTCTCGACGGTGGCTTCGGGGTGATAGGGGCAGTACTCGTGGTGTTCGATGACGGCTGAGGGATTGGCCTGCTGGAGCAGTTCGCTCATGCGCTGATTGACGGCCTGAACATCCTCTTCGGTGAACATGCCGCGGGCGACGCCGGATTGGTTGCTGAAGGTGACGACTTTGTAGCCGTACTGGCGAGCGCGGGCCACGGCATCGGCGGCGCCGTCGATCAGGACGACGCCGGCGGGATCGCCAAGGTAGCCATCGCTGGCGATAAGGGTATTGTCGCGATCAAAGAAAATGGCAGGGCGTTTCATCGGAATCCATCCTCCATGCAGCCCGGAACAACTCCATTCAAGGCGGCATTATCGGGCGAAGTAATAGGGGGATCAAGGAAAGGACGCGGCGAGCAAGGATCGGACAGGTACGGGGTGGGGGTGGAGTATTCGCCGCCCTGAGCAGGGGTTCAAAACCTGTTTTGGCGATAAGCACATTGCTTTGGGGGCTTTATGTTCAGTGGAATGCGGTCTTCAGGGGGTGAACCTTCCGGCGAGTTGCGGTCACCGTTGAAGGAGTGAAATCCGGGTCATTGCTTACGCGTTGAGTCTGGCGTGAAAGAGCGATGGGCGGGAAGTAGAATCCAGGGATGGTGGATAATCGACTTGGCCAGCAGATCCAGTTCATGCTGGAGATCGACAAGCTCAAGAATGTTCTGCGGCAGACGCCAATTACGGGCGGGCGGCAGGAGAATTCGGCGGAGCATTCGTGGCATTTGGCGGTGCTGGCGGTGTTGCTGGCGGAATATGCCAATGAGCCGATCGACCTGCTACGCGTGATCAAGATGGTCCTGGTGCATGATGTGGTGGAGGTGGATGCGGGGGATACCTACTGCTACGACGAGCAGGCGAATGTGGGGAAAGCAGATCGCGAGCGGCGGGCGGCGGAGCGGATCTTCGGGCTCCTGCCGGGGGATCAGGCGAAGGAATTGCGGGGGCTTTGGGATGAGTTTGAGGAGCGGAAGACGCCGGAATCACGGTTTGCCAATGCCCTGGATCGGGTGCAGCCGGTGATCCTGAACTATATGAGCGGGGGCAAGGCTTGGATTGAGCATGGGGTGAGTGTGGAGCAGGTGATGAAGCGGAACAGGCCGATCGAGGCGGGATCGAGCCGGCTGTGGGAACATATTCACGGGCTGATCACGGATGCAGCCAACAAGGGATATCTGAGAAAGTGAAGCGAGTTGGGATATGAGTGAGCCATCGTTGAGTGAATTGTTGTCGGTTGCGACGGAGGCGGCGTATCTGGCGGGGCGGCGTACGCTGGCGTATTTCAATACGGGCGTGGCGGTGGAGACGAAAGGGGACAATACGCCGGTGACGTGCGCGGATCGGGAGAGCGAAGAGATCATCCGCAAGTGCATCACGCGGGCATTCCCCGGACATTCGATTCTCGGCGAGGAACAGGGGCAGACGGACGGGAATCCGGATTACCGATGGATCATCGATCCGATCGATGGGACCAAGTCTTTCATCCATGGCGTGCCGTTGTATGGGGTGCTGATCGGGGTGGAGGTGAAGGGAAAGGCATCGGTGGGGGTGGTGTACATGCCGGCGCTGGATGAGATGGTGTCGGCGGCGACGGGGCTGGGGTGCCGGTGGAACGGGCGGCAGGCCCGGGTGTCGAGCGTATCGCAGCTGGGCGAGGCGATTGTCATGGCCAGCAGCATCACAACGGCCATGAGCCGATCGGATGCGTTTGAGAACCTGGCGGCGAAGACGAAATTTCAGCGGACCTGGGGCGATGCGTATGGGTATGTGCTGGTGGCGACGGGGCGGGCGGAGATCATGGTCGATTCGGTGATCAAGCCTTGGGACATTGCGCCGATGCTGCCGATCGTGCAGGAAGCGGGCGGGCGGTTCACCGGTTGGAATGGCCAGGCGACGATCTGGGCGAATGATGCGGTGGCGACGAACGGGAAGTTGCATGACCAGGTGCTGAGGGTTTTGCAGGCGGAGAAGATCAAGCAGTGAGGGGAAGAGAGAGCCCACGAATCTCCACGAATTCACACGAATATTGACCTTCGCGCCATCAGCGCCGGGCCGGGCATCTCAAGTGCTGGGTGCTGAGTACTGAGAACAACTCTGTTGTTGGAGAGTCCTTCCGGTGCGGGGCTGGCCGGCAGCCCAAACGGCACGAAGGCACGAAGTGAGGGAGGAGGGGAGGAAAGGGGCGAGGGAATTGTGACGCATAGTGACTCCATTCCCTATTTGTGGAGATTCGTGGGCAATCCATTAGGTGAGTCGCCAGGCGAGGCAGAGGATGAGGGCGACGGAGACGGCGACGACGGTATAGCGGACGAGCGGCCGGCCGAGGCGAATGGTGAGGTGGGTACCGAGGTAGCCGCCGAGGATCTGGCCGATCGCCATGGGGGCTGCGAAGCGCCAGTGGATCTGGCCTTGGGCGGCGAAGGTGATCATCGAAGCAAAGTTGCTGGCGAAGTTGACGACTTTGGCATTGGCGCTGGCGGCATCGAGGGGATCGTGCCAGAGCAGGGTGTAAGCGAAGATCAGGAAGGTCCCCGTGCCGGGGCCAAAGAAACCGTCGTAGAACGCGAGCGTGAGTGCGACGGCGGCGGCAATCCAGAAGGGGCGCGAGCGCGGGGCCAGGGTGACTTGTGGCGGCCGCTGGAAAACGACGAAGATCGCGACGGCCAGCAGGAGCGTCATGATAAGCGCCGTGAGAATTCGAGGCGGGACCTGCAGGACAAGCTGGGCACCCACGGCAGCGCCTGCCAACGCGGGGACAAAGGATTGAAGGGCCCGTCGGCGATCAAGCAGCGAGGAATTGGTGAAACGCCACAGGCTGGTGCCGGAGCCGAAGACGCTTTGGCCTTTGTTGGTGCCCATGACTCCATGCGTATCGATGCCGGTGAGCCAGATGGCCGGCACCGTCAATAGGCCGCCACCCCCAGCGAT
>JBLNDH010000467.1:0-7367 GCA_050261455.1 Bacillota bacterium | reverse complement strand
GCGACCGGTCACATCCTGGATGCGTGCATTGGCGATCACGAAAGCCTGGATCCCAAGGCAACCGCACTGACCAGCACTGCGTTCTACTATCATTGCGCAAAAATGGCGGCGCAATTCGCTCGAACCCTGGGCCGCGATGATGACGAACGGGCCTACGAAAATTTGGCAGGCCAGATCAAGGCGGCGTTCATCGAACGGTTCCTCAAGCCAGGAATGGCGCAATTCGATATCGGAACGCAGGCGTGCCAGGCGTTCGCTCTCAATTATGATCTGGTGCCCGCCGACCAGCGTCAGAAGGCCCTCGCTGCGCTGATCGAACAGGTGACTGGCAAACCCAAAGGACACCTGACGACGGGAATCTTCGGCACGAGACTGCTGCTCGACGTCTTGACCCGAGGCGGGCGGGCTGATCTGGCCTACCAGATCGCCAGCCAGGAATCCTTCCCTGGTTGGGGGCATATGCTCAAGGGCGGAGCCACCACGCTTTGGGAAACCTGGGCCTTCAGTGATAACACCTACTCCCACAACCATCCCATGTTTGGGTCCATCAGCGGGTGGATGTACCAGGCGATCGGCGGCATCCGTCCGGCTGAAGATGCCGTCGGCTTTGATCGAATCATCATCCAACCCAATGCAGTGGGGAATCTGACCTGGGCCAAGTCGCACTACCGGAGTGTCCGAGGCCTGGTACGCAGCGAGTGGCGCATCACGGGGCAACGCCTGCGTCTACACGTAACCGTGCCGGTAGGGGTGACGGCCGTTGTCTATGTGCCGACGCCGAACCCCGAAAAAGTGCAGGAAAGCGGCCAACAGGCGTCCCATTCGCCGGGCGTGAAGTACCTGGGTACCGAACATGGGGCAGCCATGTACCGCATCGAATCGGGCAACTACACGTTCGTAACCCCCTGGCCTAAGAAGCCATCTCAAAATCCCTAAAGCCCATGGCGCTGCCGTGGGGAATTCAAAGTCCTCAAAACCGTTCTAAGCCCAGGGAACAAGTTCCCTGGGCTTTCTTTGTCGCCAACGGTTTCCCCGTCCGAGGCAATAGATCCACTCGCTTGCCACACTATTCTGCAGGATGCCCTGAGCCCTCCCACTGACGCACCAACCCATACGAATCCACCCTCGATTGCAGAGCCTCGGGCAAAGGATTCTCTGCGCGCATCGATTCTCGCAATTTCCGCTCGGAAATGGGGTCCCTTGAATTCAGGCCCATCTGGTATGGTTCGCGTCGGACGCCCAGTCATTGGCCAGCGAGGAGTCGCAAGATGTCCGGCAACGCTGAACTGGCACTCCGGGAAACCAGAAAGTCCTCAGGTGAATCTGCCTCCATACCCGGCCCGCTCGGCGAAAAAGCCGCAAGCGACCTCATCGGCCTTCCCCTTGGGCAACGGATCCGTTGGATCGGAATGCCCCCCGATCTCGTAGCTGCTGAATGGGCTTATCGCGCGTGGCGCGATTGCGTGTTGAACGATCCCCAGGCCTCGGCTTACGTGCACCCGGACGTAATCCTTGCCGATCCTCATATGGCCGGTGAGTCTCCGTTGGTCTATGTTGGGGGCGGGCCCGAAATTGCTCGCAAAGGCTTCAGTTCGCTTGCCGTCCTGGCGGCCAAAACCGTGTACATCCACGCCTTGTCAGGGCTTCCGGATCTGCTGTCGCTCCGTGGATATCGGGTATTGGATGATCGCCTGGTCGGAGACAACACGGCAGAGTCGCTCGACGCGTTCGTCCAATCCATGGTTGAACTCGCCCGCTCCGGACAAGCCGAATGTATCCTGTTCCAAGACCTTGATGTCGAGTCCCCCTTGCGAAACGCGATCCTCAAGGCAGGCCAGCGCCGTGATGTAAGCGTCTGGGCTCCCACTGATCCGAACTCCCATTGGTGGATTCGTTTCCCCGATCCGCCCGATCGCTATTGGCAGCAGTTCTCCAAGAAAACCCGTTACAACTTCCGCTATCGCGCCAAGCGGCTGGAGCACACCGTAAGCTGCATTCGCGAACCGGCTCAGGTAGCACCGTTCCTCGAAAAGGCCCAATCGCTTTCGCGGAACACCTGGCAATATCACCGTCTGAAGATGGCAGTGAACTCCGACCAGGAGAGTCGCCAGTTCTGGGAGCAAATCGCTTCGCTCGGCTCCATGCGCTCTTACCTGCTGGAACAGAACGGCCAGCCCCTGGCGTATGCGATTGGGCTGCAGTGGAAAGGCTGCTTCAAGTTCGAAAAGACCGGATACGATCCCGCCTACGCCGCCTGTTCGCCAGGCAATGTGCTGCTGTACCGCGTCTTGGAGGATCTGATTGCCCGCGACACGCCGAGCCTGTTCGATTTCGGCTACGGACACAGCGAGTACAAGGAAATCTTCTCCAACTACCAGACCCAAAGTGGCCCCTTAGCCCTGGTCCGACGCGGCTTGCGCCCTTCCACCGTCATTACGATCAACCGCATGCACCGCTGGCTCGGCCAAAACAGCCGCGCAGTTCTCCGACAACTCGGAGTTCTTCGACTCCTTCGCCGTCTGTACCGCCGATGAACCGTGCCCCTGGACGCCGGGACAGAGCGCGATGTCACTCCCTGCCTCTCCCATGCCGATCGCGGCGTCCGGAATGCTTGCCCAGATGCATCTGTCCCGGGGCTATTTCGCCGATGGCTTTGTCGTGGCGCGGGCCTGGGCGTTTTGCTCAAGCCACTCGATGCCTTGGCGAAGATTGCCGAAAACGTCGCCGCGCCAGCCATGGCCGCCGGAATAATCGACGAGCTTGGTAGCGGCCCCCTTGTTGGCTAAGGCTAGCGACGCCGCCCGCGCCATCGCATACGGGCAGACTTGATCTTGCGGCGAGTGCAGCAGGAAGTAAGCATGTCCCTTGGCTCGTTCGAGCGGCGGTAGGAAACTCGGCTTATAGACGGACATGGCGATAAATGAGCCATGGACACGCGTATCGGCAGCCAAGGAAACCGCATAGCCCGCCGGTCCGCCCGATGACCAGGAAAGTGTGAAAACCCGGCTTTCGTCTACCGAATACTTCGATCGAACCTCATCAATGACATCCGCGACAAACTGCTCTGTGGTGAACTTTTGGCCTTTGACAGGACTCTTCTGCGTAGGCCAGACGATCTGCTGGCCAGGATCCCATTTTGGCGCGACCAGCTGGGCAACCAGGTAACGGGCAGGCAAAGCGTTCCGGTAGATCCGCTTAACGAAAGGATGGAAGTCGGCGCTGCCGTCCCCGCCGGGGAGCACAATCAGCAGCGGCCGTGGACTCTTCGATTCAGGCGCATCGGGTTTATCGCCGATCAGGAAATACCGCTTATTCGCATCGTTCGCGACGCTCAAATCGGTAGAAGGGACGTCAGCCACATCATCATCGTCAGCACCCATTACTGGCCCATTCGGCACGAATGCAGTGAGCACCAGCGTTAGCAACCCCAACAGGCGAGGCCAAGTGTTCTCCACAGTCTTCTCCTTCGTTCGCAATCATCCTATATCCCGAGTGACGCCTCTCATAGACGCCTTGCTGGTGGGAATGTTCCGGGGCAAACCGTACGATCCGGCCTTGCTCGACTGGCGCAATTGCCCACCGTATACGTCCTGCTGATGATTCATTCCTGCGCGAACGGGCACAATGACGGGGCCTTATGGTGCGTCATTGTCGGTGACTGTTGTCCAATCCCACGGATGATGCCGGCAGCCGCCCTTCGCTGACTAGCAAACGAAAAAAGGGCCGACACCCTGTCATTTAAGACAGAGTATCCGGCCCTTTGGATCATGCTCAGGTAACTCTCGCCGCTTTAGCTGCCCCGGCCCATGAATCGATTGCCCATGAACCGGTCACCCATCACACTGCTGCCCCCTATTGCCGCGAAGATCAGACCGACTGCCAGGGATATCCACGCTCCCCACGCTGCGCCCGTCAGGTGCAGATTGGGCGACGGATTAACAGTCGACTGTGCGGTGATCATCGGATTCACGGTCGCCTGCGGATTGCCGCTGATGACCATGCGGGTGACGTCACTGGCCATCAACCCGCCTTGCGAGAACATGCCATGCGTTCCGGAGAACAGCACCATGATCAGCGGAACGGCCAACACCCACGCCATCACGCCGTGCAGCATGTTGCTGTAGGCCAAGTTCGTGCCTCCCGCCAGGTAGGCGGACAGGCATCCGCCGGCGTAGAACGCGATCGCCGCGGTAATGATGGACCAAATCCCGGCACCCCAGCCGTACGGACCGCCGGCAAACGCCGGAACACCGCACGCATATGCCAAGGACCCGGATAGCACCAGAATCGACGTCGCCAGCAGCGATCCTGCGATCACGGCTCCCCAAGAGATCCGGCTCCGGGCGAGTGTCGGTTGAGGCTGGTAAATACCCGCCTGGGCCTCTTCGGGAGTGACAAAACCTCGGCCTGTGGTCACGCTCTGGCCCACGGTCGGATTCGGATTACTCTGTGGGCTAACCATAACAACATCTCCTTGCCCCCAATGGGGCCATAAATGAGAAACTCAAGCCAGGCACGAACACTTCCTGAGCATGCAGCAAAGCTCACGCTTTCGTCTTGAGATCTTGTCGCAACCGGCGTTCCGCGCAGGTCGTTATGCCGGGATTGTCATCAAAGATGCGAACGCCCCCCGGGGACCCTCCAACACACCAGGCACCCCCATGCAATACTGCCCAACGCCCAGGGAACTTGTTCTCTGGGTTTTCTTCCCTCCCAAGCTGCGCCTTCTACTTCCAAACACCCGCTCGACTGCCACCCGCTTCCGTGCCAGCGAATCCCCATGTCCCTCCCCGACTTGCCGCCTCATTCCAGCGCCGCTTCTGCCATCGCTGCCACATTCTCCGGCGGCACATTCGGCAGCAACGCTTCATGGCTCGGGCTGACGATCAACCGTGGCCCCAGCAGCTGCTTCAGCCGACGGACGTCAACCTTAATCTCTCCCGGTGTGCCTTGCACCAGCAATTGCTGAGTATCGACCCCACCCAGAAATGCGATCTTCCCCGCAAAATCCCGGGCCAGTGTCTCTGCATCCATCTGTCGGGCCCGAGCCTGCAAGGGATGCAGGCAATCGATCCCCACCTCTATCAACCGACCGATCACCCGGTAGATCGAGCCACAGGAATGCAGAATCACCTGGTACCCATGCCGATGCCCCTGGCTGGTGAACTGCTTCAGCCACGGCATCACAAATGCATCAAACTGCTTGGGCCCGCAAATCAAATCCAATTGCGTGCCGAAGTCGTTGCCAAAGAAAAACCCATCAATCAACCGGCCGGCCCGCTTGAAGAAGATCTCGTTCGCATCGTAGTAAAACTGACATACGCGATCTGTCACCGCCTGAACGATATCCGGATTCTCGTACATGTTCGCCAAGTACGATTCCGTGCCAAACAGGTCCATCACATTGTGGTAGAAGCAAGTCCACATGCCGCTGGCCCGATAGAATTCGCCCGCATTCTCCAACGCCCGCATCGCCGGCTCGAAATCTACATACTCAAGCTTCGGCCAGGCGTGTTCATCAATCTGCCGCACATCCCGACACTCCGCCAAGGGTCCCCCCGCAGCGGCCTCGTTGGATATTGGAAACAAACCTCGGCCACTGCGATCGTGATAGCCCCACACCGGTAGCCAGCGAAAATCATCTCCGAGCTTCAGCCGAAGCTCCTCCTCGGTCCTTGTGCCGAAATAGCGGTGGTAAATGGGCCACGTGTCGGGATGTGGATTGCCCAGCCAGAAACCACACCGATCCGTTGGCCGGCCTGCAATGATGTTGCGGATGCGCTCTCGACTGGTCATGGATGAATCCTTCCGCCTGCCGAACATCCGCGCCCTGTCGCCAAGCACATTCACTCTACACCCGAATCGGCCCGTTCGGAACGTTCGCCATTCACGCGAATCCCCGACCCCCACGCCGCTGGTGTAATCCTTGCATACGCGAAACCCGCGTAATCGACGGGTGCTTGGCTGCCACACGCACCCAAGCCCAAAACATGCATCCGAAAGGAGCTCAACAATGCTACGCGGCAAGATACTCGGTGGAATCTTATCGGCTGGGCTGCTTCTTGCCGGCGCCGGGTGGGCGTCGGCCGACTGTTGTGACGGGGGCATGCACGGAATGCACCAGCAGTTTCACCGCGGTGGCCCCATGGGGCCGCGACACGAAGAACGCCATCCTGACCGAGGGATGATGGGGCTTCGGTCCAGGCTGAATCTCACCGATGAGCAGCGAACCAAGATCCGCGACATCGTCCAGTCATCTCGCGATCAGATGCAAAAGACCGTGCGAGAAATGATGGATAAACGCCTGGCTCTGCAAAACCAGGTTCGCTCGGACAAGCCCGACGAAAAGGCCATCCGTTCCGCCGCCGACGAACTGGCCAAAGCCATCGGCGACCGCGCCGTGCTGCAGTCCAAGATCCACTCGCAAATCCGTGGCGTCCTGACCGATGACCAACGCAAAACGCTCGAAGAGTTCCGCCAGGAACACCGCGAAATGATGGATCGCATGTTCGATCATTGGCTCCGCGAGCAGGCCGAACGCCCCCAACACCATGAGGAGAAGCATTGATCCCCGCGTGACACAAGACACAAAGGACACAGAGACCCAATCAATCTTTGTGTCCTTGTGCACCCTCTCTTCTTGACGCCCTCATCCTGTCGTGCATCTACCATAGCACGGGCATCTTGAGCATGATGCCCGTGGATCGTCTGCTTCACCCCCCACGGGACGTTCGTCCACAGACTCCCGTCGAGCCCGCTTCGCGGCGGCCCCCAGGGCCCAGTCGTATTGCAGTCGTGTTGCACTCGTATTGAATCTCCCGCATCCCTCCGGTATTCAATGCACTAGCAACTCGGCACACAGGGAAGGATGCGGCAAGGATGAAGCAGCTCATTCTGGTGAGGCACGGGCAAAGCGATCAGCAACTCCGCGATCTGACGGGTGGCTGGACCAATTCGCAACTAACCGAACTCGGCCGGCGCCAGGCTGCCGCCACCGCCCAGCGCCTCGCCGAAATCCTCCAAGGCCAGCGCATCGCCCTCTACAGCAGCGACCTCGCCCACGCCTCCGAAACCGCCAGGATCCTTGCCCAAGCCCTCCACACCGAGCCCATCCTCCGGCAAGAATTGCGCGAGATGAACAACGGCAAGGCCGCCAACCTCACCCGCGCCGAAGCCAAAGCCCTCGAACTCCCCGCCACCCAGCCCATCGCCGATTGGCGACCCTACCCCGACGCCGAGAGCTGGCGCATGATGAACGACCGCATGTTCCGCGCCATGGGCAACATCGATCGCGAAGCCGAGGACACCGCTATCGTCGTCACCCATGGCAACAGTGGCGTCGCCGTCGTCGCCTGGTGGCTTGGCCT
>JBLNDH010000466.1:0-21742 GCA_050261455.1 Bacillota bacterium | reverse complement strand
AGGAAGGCAAGTACATTACGAGCCGCAACCTGCGTGAGCGGCTGTTCCGTGAGCTGGAGAGCAACGTCGCTTTGCGTGTCGAGGAGACCGAAGACAAGGGTGCATTCAAGGTGTCGGGTCGCGGCTTGCTGCACCTGGGCATCTTGGTGGAGAACATGCGGCGTGAGGGGTACGAACTGGCGATCGGCAAGCCCCATGTGATTACCCGCAAGGGGCCGAATGGAGAGGTGCTGGAGCCGATCGAGTACATGGTGATTGATGTGCCGGAGAAGAACCTGGGCGCCGTGATGGAGCTGGTGGGCAATCGGCGCGGCGAGCTGGTGCGGATGGACAACCGGCATGGGCAGGTACACCTGGAATTCACGATTCCGGCGCGAGGGCTCATCGGCGTGCGGACGCGAATGATGACCGCTACGCAGGGGCTGGCGATCATGCATCACAACTTCCACGAGTATGCCCCGATGCGAGGCGATGTGCCGGCGCGGCTGAACGGCGTGATGATCAGCAATTGTGTCGGCAATGTGAATGCCTACGCGTTGAATGATCTGCAGGAACGAGGCACGCTGTTCGTCGAGCCGGGCGATGCCTGCTATGAAGGTGAAGTGGTGGGCGAGTTCTGCCGCGACAAGGATATCGTGGTGAACCCCACGCGGGCCAAGAGACTTTCGAACATGCGAACGACGGCGAGCGATGAGAACATCATCCTTAAGCCCGCCCGGAAGATGACGCTGGAACAGGCGTTGGAATACATTGAAGAAGATGAGCTGGTGGAAGTGACACCGGAGCATATTCGCGTTCGCAAGGATCTGCTGACGGAGAACGCGCGGAAGAAGGCCGGCCGCAAGCAGGCGGAAGCGGTGGAGGTCTGATCGGCGTTTGACTAAAGTAGAAGACTGAACCAGGAGGCGAGCGATGAGCTGGCCTCCTTTTATTTGCACGTATGGTTTTCGTGGATGGTGGGATTGTTGGATCCGCGGAGCCGCAAGTGAAGAAGACTGATGGAGCATTAGACTAGCAGGTGCTATGAACAGGCCGATCATTGGTGTGACGGTTGATTGCGGGGACAGGGAAGATCGCTATGCGCTCAACGGCGACTACGTGGCGTCGGTGGAGAAGGCGGGCGGGCTTCCGCTGGCCATTCCGTATGGCGTGGGGCATGAACTGATTCCCCAGATCGTCACGCACGTGGATGGGATTCTGTTCACCGGCGGCAATGATCTGGACCCGGCGCTCTATGGCGAAACGTGGCACCCGAATGCCGTAAAAGTCGACCCTGTGCGCCAGGCGTTTGAGCTGGCCCTTCTGGCCGAGGTCGAGCGCCGGCGGCGGCCGGTTTTGGGTATCTGCCTGGGGTGCCAGGTGATGAATGTGTATCGCGGGGGGACGCTGCATCAGTTTCTGCCGGATGTGGCCAGAGAGGCGGCGATTGAGCATCGGCGGATGGATCGCGATTTGCCGAGACACACCGTGAGCATTGAGCTGGATTCGCAGATCGGGCGGGCAATGGGTAAGCGGGAGGTGCTTGCCAACACGTATCACAAGCAGGCGGTGAAACGGGTGGGGCGGGGATTGCGGGTTGTCGCGCAAGCTCCCGATGGCGTGATCGAGGCATTGGAAGATCCAATGCTTCCCCTGTTTGCCGCGGTGCAATGGCATCCGGAGCGGCTGCGCAACGAGCCGGAACACCTGACGCTATTCAAGCTCCTGGTGGGGAAGGCCGCCTCCGTCTGAAGCACGTTCAACAAGAGCGGGTCAATCTCGCGTCAATTCGCGGACCAGTTCCGGCATTCGATAGATCTCCTTCAGGGCCTCGGTGATCGCGCTGGAGTGGACCGCAATAGCCCGGCCGGCTTTGTCGGTATAGACGTATCGCCAGACCAAGCTCTGGATATTGCCGTCGAAGATCAAGCCGACGTATTCTCCATTGCGGTTCAGCACGGGGCTGCCTGAGTTGCCGCCGATGATGTCATTGGTGCTTACGAAATTCAGCGGCGTACGCAGATCGATCTTGTCCCGGCGCCGATCGACCGTGGGCGCCAGGTTGAACGGCGGCTTGTTGTCAAAGCTCGCCGCGCGGGAGAACAGGCCGTAGAAGTTGGTTTTGTACGGAACCTCCGTGGTTCCGAGCTCATATCCGAGGACCCGGCCGTAGCTGAGCCGAAGGGTGAAGGTGGCATCGGGGTAGGTGTTGCGCCCGTAGATGGCGAATCGTGCGTGCGCGATTTTCTGGCCCTGCGTGGTTTCGACACTCTCAATGTTGTTCTCCACCCAATCCCGCAGTTCACGCCAGGTGGGGTCGAGTTTGCGAGCCCAGACGATCAGCGGGTCGGTGGATTGCTCGACTGCCTGGCGGCCTCCTTTCACGAGCTGCTTGCGATAGGCGGGGTCTGCCAGCTTTGTTCCCGCCATCAGCTCGTGGGCCACGGCTTGGGGATCCCGCCCGTCCAGCGCCAGCTTGATGAGCGGGTCGTCCGGTCCGAGGGCTTCCCGCGCCTCTGCCAGCGTGTTGGCCAGCAGGTACTCGTCCAGTTCGGGGTAGATCGGCGCGGGCGAAAACAACCGCAATTGCAGCGATTCCAGATTGGAATCGCGGTACTCCGGATATCGCTTTTCGTTGGGCTTTTCCACTTCGACCACGTAACGCACGATCTGCACCGCGATGCCCGGCAGCCGCGCGCCGGCGAGGGGGTAATACGCCACTTGCTTGTGCCGCTGGCTCAGCTGGGCCAGCGCGGATGCCAGACGATCCCATGCGCCGGCTGCGTCCGCCAGATCCGGTCGGTTCGTCACCTGCTGCCGCAGCGCCGTTTCCGCCGCTGCCAGGCGTCCCATCGTCGCCGGGTCCTTCAACCCTTCGTATTCTCCGCTTAGCGCCTTGATTCCGTTTTCCACGCCGAAGATCCGGTCCTGCACCTGCCGGGCTTGTTCCGGCCCGCGGGCTGCGTACTCATACAACGCTTTGCGCAGGCGATTCCTCTTCTGAAGCGATGTTGGCATGGAGTAATCCCGCGCATATTCGAGCTGACTGATCGTATCCAGGCGATCTGTGGATCCCGGGTGCCCGGAGACAAACACCAGCTCTCCCTCCTTTGGCCCGGATCGGTTCCATTTGAAATAGTGCTCGATGTGCGCTGGCTTGTCGTTCTCGTAAACGCGGAAGAAGGCGAAATCGAGGCAATGCCGCGGATAGGTGAAGTTATCCGGGTCGCCGCCGAAGAACGCCGCGTCCAGTTCCGGCGCCATGACCAGGCGAACGTCGGTGTACTTCTTGTAGCGATACAGCCAGTACTCGCCACCCTGATACAGCTCGACCACATCGGACCGCAACTTCGTCTGGTCGGTCGATTCCTTGGTGATGCGGGCGATCTCGGCCTTGCGCTGCTTGTTGCGATCCTCATCGGACGCCTTCGGATCCACCGCTGCCAGGACGCGCTGGGTTACCTCCTCCATCGACACCAGAACATTCAGCTCCAGATCGGGGCATCGCATTTCCTGTGAGGGCTTTCGGGCGAAGAAACCGTCGCGAACATAATTCTGCTTGGCTGTAGACACTTTTTGCAGTTGCCCGAGGGCTACGTGATGATTGGTGATGACCAAGCCATCGCGAGAGACAAACGCCCCGGAGCCGCCGTCGTTGAATCGCACCGAGGCCAGCTGCACGTGCCGAATCCACTCCGGCGTGGGTGTGAAATCGAACCGCTCCTTCAGCTCGCGCAGGGGCAGGTTGTCCAGCGTCCACATCCCCTCATCGCCGGTTCGCAGATTCGCAGGCGGCGTCGCCTGTTGGGCGTTCGCGCAAGAAACGATGGCCAAGAGTGCGAAGGCAACGAATCGGTTGGTCTTCATGATTGGGCTTCCTTACGGTGTTGCCGCATTGCTCGCAGACACAGCAGACGCAGAGTCTGTTTCAGCGGACAGGGTATTATTGTCCATCCAAACGGAATCGGCTATGCCCAGGGTGCACCTCGGAGTCGCTGGGCCTTTTTCTCCACCTGGAAGATGCGCCAGGCATTTCCGCGCATGATCATCTCGACCAGCTCCATGGCATCTTTGCGACTCAGATAGCCTTCGTCTGTCAGCTCGCTCAAAGCCCGCAGGATTCCCTGTCGGGCAATTCTCGCATGGCCCAGCACGCACTCCACCGGGATGTAGTCGCCGCCGAACACGAGGACCTTGTTTGCCGGAGCGGCCATCAGGCAGCTCTTGAGGAACTGGGTCGAGGCGAATGGATCGATGATCCACGACCAGCACATATCGATGTGGGCGTTGGTGTAGTGCTTGGCCACCGCGATCAGGTCCTGCCAGTAGGGATAGGCGATGTGCATGAAGATCCACTGGGTATTGCGCGATTTGCGGCAGAGCTCTGCTGCCTGGGCGGGATTGCCGGCGACTCGCCCGAGGGGCATGCCGTTCTGGCCAGCGTAGTAGCCGGTGTGCAGCTTGACCGGGAGGTGGTGCTGCGTCGCTTGCTCCACGGCATACCAGAACAGGTGATCCTCCACGAGCTTCCGCTCCTCCGGCGTGATTGGATCTTTCTGCAGGATCTTCTTGAATGCCCCTTCGGCTTTCTCTGCCGGGATTTGCTCGAAATCCAAGCCGCGTGCATACGCCGCCTGGGTTTTGACGGCGGTGGCATAGGGGCCGTACTTCTGGAACCACCATGCGATGACCTCGTGCCAATCGCTGAGGGTGCGGACGTTTTTGCCGGCCGCCTGCGATAAGGTGTTGAGGTCCGGCCCCATGTGCATCCCCATGATGCTCAGGTCTTGCATCAGGAGTGTTGGCTGTCGCGATTCCTTGTATGGCTTCCAGAGGTAGTTGTTTTGGCTCGATTCGATGTTTGCCAGTTCCACCAGAATCTTCCGATAGAATCCGGGCCTGCGCACCGATTCATATCCCGCCTGGAGCCGCGGTATCGCTTGGTCGTCCAACTCGTCAATGCCGTAGAGTTCTTGGATGACAATGCGAACCGCTCGCCCGTAGCCGGTGTTCTTCACCGCTGGCCAGAAGGGCTCCAGCAGCTTCCACTTGGCGATTGGGTCGATATTCTTCCCCGCCAGTTGATTCCGATCTGTCTCTGTCATCCCGGCTGCGATGAGATCGGAATCGATGTAATGGCTGAAGAGTACGCCCCAATCATCGCAGGGCACAAATTGCCCGCGTAGCCGCTCATCTTCATCGGGCAGATGTTCGTGGGTGTCGATCAGAGGTGTGGACTGGATGTGGCGCTGAAGTTCATCGCGGAATCCGGCTGCGCCGGCTCCCACCTGTGATGATTCGGATGTCGCGGCGTTCGTGGTGGACCCAACAGCCGCCGCGGTTCCCAGGGCTCCCAAAGCCTTCAATGCCGTACGCCTGCTCGTGGCGCCTGCTTGATTGGACATGCCGCCTCCTCCCAACGAGTTGGAATGCCGGCAGGGTAATCCAAATCACCGTCGCTTGCCACGGCCATACGTCGGGGTAAACGCCGCAGGTGTGTCCGAGCATTCTCGCGATTGAGAGGGAAGGCTCCTGCCGAGCCGGGATTGAGAGATGGTTCCCCAAGAGAAGCAAGATCCGGGTCGTCGCTTGAAGCTCCGAACCCGGCGTGGAGACGAGGAGCAGCTTCTACCGGGTTGAGCACGGCTTGCCGTCGAGTGAGGTGAACTACTTTCTGGCCAGTCCGCTTGCTATGCGTTGGTTTGCCAGCCTGCGAATTTCCGGAAGGCTGACATAGCGGCCCGGGCAATCCGTCGGCTTGCAGTCGCGATGGCCCAGCACCGAACTGGGCGGGATGTGATACGTGGTCATCAAATACGCCACCAGTCTCACCACGGAGTTGATCTGCGCCCGCGTGGGCCGATCGATGTTGAAGTCACCCACCAGGCAAATGCCGATCCCATACTCGTTGTAGAGAGCCACCCCGGCATGGGCGCCTTGGATTTGTCGAGTCCAGCGTGGGCCGACCTCGATTTGGCCATCGCGGGTATCCGTGCCATTGCCGATGACAAAGTCATAGCCCAGTCCATCCCATCCGCGCCGGCGGTGTTCCTGGTCAAAGGCCCGAGCTCCTCCTCGCGGGGTGGCGCTGTGGTGGATCACGATGTATCGCCAGGCCCGTGGCGCCACGGGGGGAACCCATCCCGCCGGCATTCCCGAGACGACTTCCGGCGACGGCATCCGCTTCATGGCGGGCGACGGCGTTTGTGCAGGTGATGGTCGGGGTGTTGGTTGATTGACGACCGGCCCGCTCAGGTTGGGCAGGGGCACCGATCGATCCAGATCCTGTTGACTCTGGCAACCCGTTATGGCCAACGATACGACAAGGATGAACGCGGTTGCGATCCCGCGTGCAAACCCCTCCCGGCATCCCTGCAAGCTCATCATACGGCAACTCCGCGCCAGTCCATTGGCGTCCGGACCGAGAATATTCACTTACACCACGGCAGTCTCTTCGACGACGCGAATCGGACGGATGTCAAACTTGGGACACTGTCCCAGGAATCGGGCAGGATTGTTGTGGAACACCTCAAGAGCCTCCTGCTCGCTGTGGCCGCGCCGACGGAACTCCATGATACAGTCAAACAACGTGAATGGCGTGCTTGGACCCCAGTCGGCCGACGAATTCACCATGATTCGCTTCCAGCCGTAGCGCTCCAGGATATCCACGGCTCGTCGCATCGACATTTTGGTGAGTGGGTAGAGCGTCATTCCTGCCCAGTACCCGGCGTCGAGCACCGGCCGAATGGTGTGCTCCTCCACATGATCCACCCAGACCCGCTCGGGTGGCGCTTTCATCTCTTTCAGCAGATCCAATGTCAAGCGGGTGCCCTTGAGCTTATCCTGCAGGTGGGGGGTATGGATCAGGATCAACTGATTGTGCCGAATCGCGATGTCGAGCTGCTCCTGGAAGATGGTCAGCTCGTTGCGGGTGTTCTTGTTGAGCCCGATCTCGCCCACGCCGACCACCGTCGGCTTGTCGAAGAACTCCGGCAGGTGCGCAATGACCTCGCGGCTCAACGAGAGGTTTTCCGCTTCCTTGGAGTTCATGGCGACCCAGCAGAAATGCCGGATGCCATACTGAGCCGCTCGCGTCGGTTCGAATTCGCTGATCTGGCGGAAATAGTCAACGAAGGTCCCGGCATAGTGGCGATCAAAACCCGCCCAGAACGCCGGTTCTGCCACGGCCACAACCCCCGCCTGCGCCATTCGCTCGTAATCGTCGGTGGTCCGCGCGATGGCGTGGTAATGCGGTTGAATCACGTACATGGGAAGACTCCTGTGGATTATCGGCAACGACTAGCGCTCGGGATCGGAGTAAAGCCGCAGAATACGCTCAGCCCGATCGGGCTTGGCCGACGGCGCCGACAGAATTGCGATTGCTTCGGCCATCTGCTTGACCCGTGCATCTTTTGCAGTGGCCCGCGAATCGCGGGCCGCCGCTTCGTCCAGCCGATCCAGGGTCGCCGCCAGTTCGAGGATCAAATACCTCGCCTGCAGCGTCTCGTGCTTGAGGGTTTGCTCAAAGTTCAGCATGGCATCTCCATTATACACCGCCGCGACCGCGTCCATTCTGTATCTCGGCTGTCGATTCGGCAATGCGCGGAGTGCAGGGACAGCCTGAATCCCGGGTGGAAGACCGCATCCGCGACATCGAGTCGGCACGACGCTCGCCGTAAAATCATAAGATATTTTCGCAAAAACGCATCTACATCGCCGGTTTCAACTTGTATTAAGGATGGCGTGCTAATTCCGAGTTTAGCACCCTAGGCAAATCACGAGACAGAACCCATGCAAGCGATCCAGAAAGGATGGGCCTCGAGTATGAGTCATCGGAGAATAACCGCCTTGGTCACGGCGCTGACGGCAGTGCTGATGCTGACGGCATCCAGCCACGCAGCCGAGCAACCTGCCCAGGACAAGGCGCTCAACTTGTCGATCGCCGCGGGCCCATTTCAGCCCACTTTCGACTCATTGAAGAATTACCAGTACCCTGAATGGTTCCGCGATTACAAACTGGGCATGTGGGCCCACTGGGGGCCGCAGGCGGTCCCCATGATGGGCGACTGGTACGCCAAGCATATGTATGTGCCGGGCCATCCCCAGTACAAGCACCACCTCGAAACCTATGGGCATCCGTCCAAGGCTGGTTACAAGGACATCATCCCTCTGTGGAAAGCTGAGAAGTGGGATCCGGATCGCCTGATAGCCCTGTACAAGAAGGCCGGCGCTCGCTACTTCGTCAGCATGGGCACCCACCACGACAATTTCTATCTGTGGAACTCCAAGCTCCACAAGTGGAACTCTGTCAACATGGGCCCCAAGCGGGATGTCGTCGCCGACTGGCAGAAGGCCGCCAAGAAGCAAGGCATGAAGTTCGGCGTCTCCGAGCACCTGGGGGCGAGCTTTACCTGGTTCCAGGATAGTCACAAGGCGGACAAGACCGGCCCGCTCGCGGGTGTCCCTTATGATGGGGCTGACCCGCAGTATCAGGACCTGTATCACTTCCCGGCCAAGCCCGGCGATACCAGTTGGTACAGCAATGACCCCCGCTGGCACCAGCAGTGGTTTGATCGCATCAAGGAACTGGTGGACAATTATCAGCCCGATCTGCTCTATACGGACGGCGGCGTGCCGTTTGGGAATGAAGTCGGGCGGAGCATGATCGCCCACCTCTACAATGCCAACGCCGCCCGCAACAACGGCAAGACCGAGGCCGTCTACACCTGCAAACAGCAGTCCAATGGCATGTGGGTCGAGGATCTGGAACGCGGCGTGATGCCCGGCATCCGCCCGTATCCCTGGCAGACCGATACCTCCATCGGCGACTGGTACTACAACAAGAACTGGAAGTACCGCGGGGCCGACTGGGTCATCCAGATGCTCGTGGACATCGTCAGCAAGAACGGCAACCTCCTGATCAATGTCGTGCAGCGTCCCGATGGCAGCCTCGATCCAGAAGCCGAGCAGATCCTTGAAGAAATGGCCACTTGGATCACGATCAACGGCGAAGGCATCTACGAGACCCGCCCCTGGCTCGTTCACGGCGAAGGTCGCGTCAAGGCCAAGGGTGGCCACTTCAACGAAGACTACAAGTACAGCGCCAATGACATTCGTTTTACGATGAAGGGCGAGAATACCCTCTACGCCTTCGCGCTGGGCTGGCCGACGGATGGGAAGCTCGTCATCCGCTCGCTGGCCAAGTTCCCCGGTGTCATCGGCAAGATCACCCGTATCTCTCTGCTGGGTAGCACCAACGCGATCAAGTGGGATCACACCGCCGATGCCCTGACCGTCGAAATGCCGGCACAACAGCCGTGCAAGTATGCCGTGGCTCTGAAAATCACCGGCGAAAACCTCCGCGGCTTCAAGCCGGAACTGGCGGTTCCCCAGGTCCAGACCATCACCCCCGATGCCGCCGGCAACGTCACCCTTTTGCCCGACGATGCTGACCTCCAAGGCAACCTCAAGACCGAAAGCCGAGGCAATCAGCCCAACATCGGGTTCTGGGATAACGCCGGTGACTCGGCCTCGTGGAAGGTGAACTTCAAGCAGCCCGGCAGGTTCAACGTGGCCGCCAGCTGCGCTACGACCAACCCGAACTCCATCTTCGTCGTCGAAACGGCCGGCCAGAAGGCCGAGGGCACCGCGACCAGCACGGGCGCTTGGGAAAGGTTCACGGAAGTCCAGGCCGGCACCCTTGAGATCAAGCAGGCCGGCGATCAAGTCATCAAGATTCGGCCCCGCGACGCCCAGAGCTGGAAGGCCATCAACCTTCGCTGGGTTAAGCTCACCAAGATTGCCCAATAACCCGGAAGGGTCTTACGCGATCTCATTTGCCCCATTCCGCTTGCCCATCGTTATGGGCAAGCGGAATGGGGCTTCTCTTTTCCCTTGGTCAAGACATTCCTCAGGGGGCCGCCTTTGTGACTTTGCAGGCGATATCGCGCGAGAACGCCGGCACATGGAGGGTAATAGTGTCTCCGGTCGCTTGCACTTGAGCTTGCGCGATGACCTTGGCCTCACGCGTATCCCACCATTGGACCTGGTAGGGGCCTGAGCCCATCTCCGCGAGAGCCACTGAGACATCTCGCATTTCCTGCGGCATCGCATTCTCCATGGCGATCTTCCACCAGGTGGCGTTGGGATCGGAAATCCACAGATAGGCACCTTGGTCGCCTTGCAGGCCGATCACACGCAGACCCTTATCGCAAGTTGCAGAGGCTGGGCGCAGGTGGCTGCTCGTCCAGGGGATGTCGGCGGTGAAGCGAGAGATCGGCTGGTAGATTGGATACAGGTCGCGCTTGTGGATGTCGTCCCAGTACCAGTGGCAGACGGTGCTGGCGAAGCCGGAAAGGGCGGAAGTCCACAGGGCATTGTGCAGATGGACAAACTGCTTGTCGTTGTCCAACTCGGGGGCACGCTGCCAGTTCTTGTCGGTGATGCCGAATTCACTGAAAATGACGGGCCTGCCAGGGGCGTTCTCATGCATCAACTTCCACCGTGCCTGCACGGATGCGACTTCGTCTTTCCACGACTCGCCATTGGGCGGACGGAGGTAGAAATGGATGTCGGCGGTGTCGAGCTTGGGATGCCGATCGTCCTTCGAGGGCACGTTCCAGGTGCTATTGGCTCGCAAATGATGATTGACGTCGATCTGCTCGAACACCTGGCCCAGCTCGGTGTAGAAGCGATCCGTGGGCAAGCCGGGGTCCATCTCGTTGAAGTATTCCCATAATGCGACGTGCGTCGAGTATCCCCAGCGAGCGACGCAGTAGCGGATGAGCCGTTTGCCGAAGGCGATCGCCCGATCGTACTCGGGGCTGTTCTCTTTGCGCAGGTGGGACATGTACAGATCGCGCGTAAAGAGGACGACCTGGAGATAAACGCCATTCTGCTCCGCCGCCTCGATGATCTGGTCGAGCATGAAGCAATCGGGCTGATTGTAGACGCCCAGCGTCGGGCGATTGACGTCCGCTTGCCACAGCAATTCCGGGCCGCCGTTGGCTTCGGTGAGCGACAGATCACGCAGCCACGCAGTTCCCTTGGAGGTGAGGCGGAATGACGGGTTGCTGAGCCACCACTGGTCCACGCCGGTCGTGAATTCCTGTTGGAATTTCGTCCATTGTCGCTTGCCGGCGAGCGTGTGCTTCTCGCCCATGTCGAGCGAGACGTCCATGGGGCTATGGGTCCGGAGTTGCCCGGTCAGGCGGTAGCGGGTGTTGGGGCGAACGGCTACGGAATTGGCCGGGGAGACGTTCAAACTCGCCCCGGCATCGCCGGTGAGCTTCACGCACAGATCGCCGGCATGGAAGCCATCGCGGTCAGGCGTTGCGACGATCGGCGGATTCCAATCCCAAGATCGGCCCCAGGCGCTCTTGCGGGCTTCAATGGCCATCGCCCAATCTTCAGAACACGCCCAGATGCGGGAGAAGTTGGCCCCATTCTCGCCCAGCTTGCGAAGCTTCTCGATCGTGGCGTAGGAGTTGGTGACAAACGCCGCATCCTGGCCGACCGCGAAGAAGGGCGTGCCATTGTCAAACTCCAGATATCGCGGATCCTTGGCCGAGACGCGGATGAATCCTCGGTCCTGCGATGCGGCACAGTCGAAGGTAACGCTCTCGGAGCGCGTCGTACCACTGCGGTCTTTCAGAACGGCCGTGCACGTGTAGGTGCCAATCTCGGTCGGCGCGAAGCGGGCTTTCCACACTGCCTGGCCGACTGGGTACAGCCACTCACCGTTGCCGCCGCCATTACGAGCCTGTCGCTCATAGGGCTGATAGTAGAAGGCGGGAATAGATGCCTTCTTTCGCGAAGGCAGCACCAGCTCCAGCCGGAAATCGGCCTCGTCGGGGTCATACGGATTGTCGCAGACAATCTCCGCCTTGAGGGAAAGCTCGACCTTCTGGTACTGCTTTACCTGCTTTGTGCCGGGCTCGATGGCAACGCGACGTTCAGCACCCACCGAGAGCATCGCCACGAGAATCACGAACAGAACGGACCACCGTGAATGCATTGCCCTGTCTCCTGTTCCTAGAAACTTAATTGCGATCGGCCTTTGGGAAGATCGAAGCAGACGATGCTGCTGGCCGGCTGCCGCAACCAGGTCCCGCTCTTCAAATCACGCAACTGGCTGACTTCGTTGAGCAGCGATACCTGCCCATCCCGGGTGAGCTTCGGCTGTGTGCCTGCAATTCCCGTGATCTTCACCGTGAATCGCGGGCTGGCGAATGGCGCGGCAAGAGTGATCCGCGCTCCATTCCGCTCGATCCGGGTCAATTCCTTGGCCGCCCAATACCGGGCGATCTCGCCGATCTTCATCCAGATGGTGCGGTTGCGGAATCGGCCTTCTAGTGCGAGGATCACCTGCTTGCAATCCGCAAAACCTCTCTTCGTGCCCTGGCTGTAGAGTCCGGGCCAGTGGCAGAGCATGATGGCGGGTTCGCCACGCTCGATTAATTCGACCATTCGGCCATCGGTTGCATCCCGATTGGCATAACGAGCCCCCTGCGGCTCGCTGTCGCCATCCCAATTCCCGAACCAATCGCCCGTTCCCGCCGCCACGTTCACAACGAACCGCGGATTATCGCTATCGGCGCCCTCCAGATGCTCCAGCTTTGGCTGCGTACTTTCATTGCCCTCCGAAATGTACTTGAAGTAGTGGGGGACCTCGGCGTTGAATACATCGGTGACGGCCTGGCGTGCGGCCAATCCCAGTTCAGACCGGACCGAGCTGCCAAATCCCCCCGGCGTCGTAATCCCTTCGCAGGGCAGTTCGCAGTTCTTGAGGATCTTCAATGCATAGGCCAGGTACGCCGCCAGCTCGTCCACGCTCTTCCGATTCTGCGGATACGAGTTTTCCATCGTGGCGGAGCTGATCTCCTCCATTGGCCGGCCTGTTCGGATGTCGATCACTCGCGTGTGCGAGATCATTTCGGGGTGAATGTCCCAATTGGGGACCATCAATTCGCGAACGAGCTTCAGGCTATCCCGCAGCTCATGGCGCGACCACCCCGGCAACTCGCGATCCAGCCATCCGACGCACGCCGGGTAGGGCACAATACTGAACTTACCCTTTACCCCGTGCTCGGCACAGAACTCCCCGAACTCGCGAAGGAACGCGTCGGGAATCTCACGCGGCCAGGTCTTCCAGGGTCTTTTGTAGATCTGCTGCTCCGGCCAGGCCTCCGCAAACTGCGGCATGCAGAAATGGCCCATGTTCACCAGACAGGTCGAGTCATCGATGAAGAACGACAGCGGCACCCGTCCTTGCGGATGGAGCACTTCCACGCTCTTATCCTGTCGTGGGCGAAAAGCAGCGGGAGCCTGCGCCAATGTCCCCGCTGCGCCGAAACCCAACCCGCTGACTGCCGCCGCAACCCCGGCTCGCAAAACATCCCGACGGGAGACTTTCCACATGACTTGATTCTCCTTGCCTGTAATCGCCCATGTCAGGTGCTGCATGACCTTGCCACTTGAATTTACCGTCGCGAGAGGGCATTGTTTGAAGCAAAGAATTGAGTCTCGGCCGTGCCAAGTCGTCTGACCGTACGCGCGGAATCATCATCTCAAGGAGTCGCTATGGCATTTCCAACCCCGTCCGGCTTCAGGCTCTTCCGTATTGCGCTCCTCCTGTGCCTGCTGGCGGCATTCTGCATACCTGTTTACGCCGATGATGCCTACGTGCGGCAAGAGGGTTCGAGCTTCACCTTCGGCAATTCGCTGGTTGAACGCACCGTAGTCGTGCGCGATGGCAAGGTGCTGCTCGGCGCCATCAAGGACAAGGCCACTGGCCGGGACCTGTTGCCGAGGGACTCCGGAATCGAGGAGTTTTCTATCCTGATCGGCCCTGATCGTGCAGCGGTAGGGGGGGCGAGTGGCGGCTGGAAGCTCGTGAATTCCAAGCAGAGCCGCCTTGCTCAAGGAGAACTGCAACTCGACCTGACGATCGAACGGGATCGTTTGCGGATCACACGCAGCTACATCATCTATCCCGGCTCCACCGTGATTCGTGAAGCGACAACCGTGATGAATGCCGGCAACGCAGGACTGCTTGTGGCCGAGCCCACCTTCCTTTCATTGGCCGCGGCAGCGGGGGACCCAAGCTCGCTGAACTTCCACTGGATGACTGGCGGTGAGAACAGGCCCGGCCAGTGGATGCTGAAGACCGAACAACTCCGCAGCGGCTCGCCGCTGGCGTTCGATTCCTACGATTCGTTTCGGGGTACGAGTGCATCATTCCCTGGCGATGGCGTCGACGCGAAGATCGAATTGAACGGCACGCAAATCTGGCCAGCGCAGGGCTGGCAATACGTTGCCAGTGCGACGGTCATCGTGCCTTTCGACGTCAAAGCGAAAGTGAACGCCGGCGACCAACTGGCTTTCCGCGTCAACATGCATGGCAACATCGGCTGGGATATTACTGCCTTCGACCCCACCCTTGTCTACGCCGACGGCGAAAGCCACACCGCCTCGAAAGAGTTCTCCAACGAGCAAGGCAAGAACGGCTGGCGCTATGGGTATGTGGAGGGTGGAGAATTCATCGATCTGGTCTATTATCCCGGCGAAACCCACAACTGGCGAAAGAAGCCGGACAACGCCACGCGAACCCCATTCGTCGATGTCAGTCGCCAGCACCCGGACGTCAACCAGGATGCGGTGCGTCTGTGGACCGCCCCAAGAGCTGGTGAGGTTCGCATCACCGGCTCCGTGTGTAACATTGGCAATGGCACCGGTTCCGCCCCATATGGCCCGCGCTCGGGGACTTCCACCTACGCGCCGTGGTACGCCCTGTATGGCCGGGATAGCAAACAGGGTCTGTTCATTGGCTTCGACTATTTCGGCCATTGGGCTTCGCGATTCGACCTACGCCCCGATGGTGCCCTCAGCAGCCAACTCCGTGTAGCGGGCTTTCGCCGCGAACTTCAGCCTGGCCAGTCATTCACAACCCCCTGGGCGTTCGTCGGCCTGTTTCACGACGACCTGGACAACGCCGGCAATGAACTGCTCGATTGGCAGTATGCCTATCTCTGGGATTACACCCGTGATGGTCGGGGTGGCGCCTACCCCTGGTTCCCCGCGCTCCGCACGCTCGGCTACTGGTACAAAGGTACCGGCTGGGGCAAGCCGGGGGTGAGTTGGACCGGCGGCAATCCCGACTGGCCCAGCACCTTCCGCAAGGTCTTCCGTGTGGCCGATTACATGCGCTACACCGGCACCGACGTCTACCACCGCGACTGGGGTTGGTGGGATGTCGCCGGCGATTGGAATGGCCCTGATTTTCGCACCACTGGCCAGTATCTCCGCAAGTATGGCATGGGGCAGCTCATTTATGCCTTTCTCTACACGGTTGACCCCAGATCGCGTGTTGCCGCAGAGCACCCCGATTGGCTCCTTGGCGGTGACATGGGCGGTGCCACGCTCGACATGTCCCGCCCGGAGGTCGTGAAGTTCATGCAAGGCCAGCTCAACGACTTCGTTCAACGCTGGGGCGACTTCGAATGGCGTAATGACAGCATGTTCACTGCCGAACGCAAAGGCGATCCCAGCGTGCTGTTGGAACAGGATCAGAACTTCCGCCGTTTCCTCCGCGAATTCCTCGACAGGTACCCCAACTGCGCTTTCCAAGCGGTCAACGGTGGCGGCAACTACGCCGGCTACGAATACATCCGCTACGCCTCCAACGTCCAATTCAGCGATGGCGTCGTCGGCCCGCTGCGCAACTATTACAGCTCGCTGCTCTTCCCGCCCGACAAAAACTGCGATAATCCCGACCAGTGGGACCCCGCTGCTTACAACAAGGCTACCTGGCGAGGCCTGCTCTGCTTCAACTACGACACCACCGGCGATACCGGGGACCCGTCAAAACTCGAAGGCATTCGCCAGCTCAATGACATCTACCACTATCTGCTTGCCCAGGGCGTGGTCGGACGCTGGGTCCACGTTTATCGTCCCCTCGTGGCCGGCGACGATCCCACCTTCTGGTTCCAACGACTCAGCCGCGATGGCAAACGTGGCATCCTCATCCCCAAGCACGTGTCCACAGGCCCTGTCACGATCCGCCCCAAAGGTCTTCTTCCAACCGAGACGTATGTCGTCTCATTCCAGGAGTCTGATGCCGTCGAGACGCGTGACGGGGCTGATCTGATGAATCGAGGCATCGAGCTCAAATCAATGCTTCCTGGCGAGTTGATCTACCTGAACCTGCCCCTGCACCCCGGCAGCAAGCTCGACAAGACGCCTCCCGCGCCCCCAACTCCGCTCGTCCTGACCGCCGCCACGAACATGGGCAACCCTGGCGTCGAACTGACCTGGAAACCCGGCGCCGATGACAATTGGGTTTCCTGTTACGAGGTCTTCCGCAATGGCGTCATGATCGACAAGGTGGCCAAGGGAACCTATTACTTCGATCATTCCGCTGGCGCCGACATCCACGCCCAGTATGCCATCCGCACCATCGATGGCGCCGGGAATACTTCTCCCGATGCCGTCTTTTCACCCGCCCCAGGCCGGCCAGCTACGGTGATCGACGATGCCCCCGGCGGCGGCATGGCCTTCACCGGCCCCTGGACCCACACCCCGCAATACCCCGCTCACGCCAACACCATCTCCTTCACCAGCGACAAGACCGCTGCGATCGATGTGCCCATCGAAGGCAAACGCGTGCTCCTCTTCTCCAAGCTGGGCGCCGATTGCGGCAAGTTCGCTGTCCGCATTGACGACGGCCGGCCCGATATTGTCGATACCTTCAGTGCCGACGACATCTGCGGCGTCTGCGTCTGGCAATGCGAACTCCCTGCCGCAGGCAAGCACACCCTCCACCTGACCGTCCTCGGCGACCATACCCCCCGAGCGCAAGGCGACAAGGTCCATATCGATGGCGTGCGGGTAGAGCAGTGATGAATCCTATAGCTGGTACTGATTCGCTGTATCCTGTCTGTCCCATATTGCCGGAGATACTGTTCAAGAGAAACGCTTCTCAAGCCGGACCGGAGCGTAGCGCAGGTCCGGATCGTCCGCAATACCAGGAAGATCCGGACCTCCGCTGCGCTACAGTCCGGCTTGGGGCTTTGCTTGCGAATCGAATCGTCTGGGCCATGGCACCCAAAACCGTACAGCACAGGTCTCACCTGTGCCCCGAAGTTTTGCCACAGATGGGGCACAGATGGAACGCGCACGGGCAAGATGCCCGTGCTACGCTAGACCTGTGTCAGCGTGTGGTGAACGATTGCGACGATGGGCCGAGATTTGCTCTAGCTAGTTCGGGCGGTCACTGTTGGCCTTTGGTGCCTGGAATCTCGCTCGGTAATTAAAGCGGTCGTTCGGCGCCACATCGCCATTCAGCGTGAAGTCGCTCCATTCGCCGGTCTGCTGGATGTTGTCGGCCCACTTGAAATCCAGATGCGACGGCAGCCCTTGAGGGCACAAGATCGTCTGTGGGATCGCCAGTTCCAACTCGTTTCCAGAATACCGATACGACACGGAATCCACGCGCCTCCAGCGATACCCGCTCCCCTCGTGCCGTTCGATATTGGCCTTATTCTCCCCCGTCCTCCCGCGGTTGACGACGAGGTCATACCCCAGCCAACCGGTCGTTGGATCGCCATCGGCATCGATGAAGAGCATCATCCAGTTCTGGTCGGTGGACGCACTGAGCGGCTCGCGCGTTCGCACATAGAAATACACCGTGTTGGCATCGTGACTCACTTTCGCCGCCACGATGTCATTGCGCCCGGTCAGATTCACACACCGAGAATCCTTTCCCCAGCCGCGGTGGTCCCGCTTCACAGGATCGCCGACGGTGTCGCGAAACTCAGGTTCGACGTTGGCCCAATCCTCGAATCGGCCATCCATCCCGATGGCTTGGGGTTTGATCATCGGGATCGAACGCACCCCTTTGTAGTGCCGAATGTTCGCGATCATCTGGTAGTAATAGGCGTCGCCGTGGCCGCCTTTCATCGGCTCGACATCCCGGCTGTATTCCGCGTTGAACTCATCCACGAACGACACCGGCCCGCTCGCATAGAACGGGGCATTCTTATCAAATCGCCCGGCGATCCATTCATTCCATCCCGTGATGAAAATGAACGGCGGGTCCACCTTCAGGACGCGTTCCCACTGCTCGGCGAAGTTCCGCCCGGTGAAATCCTGCCCATCCCGTTCCGGCTGCTTGCCATTGTGAAAGCTGCGGCCATGCGATCGCGGATGGCTCAGTACACTCAGCTTCCCATCCACCGCGTTCTGCGCCACGCCCACCGCCATTTGCTCAGCCTTCCCCGAAGCTGTGGCAAACACGTGTTGCGGATAGACCTCCAGCCAGCTCCACTGATTCGGCCCCGTCGGACCTGTAAAGTAGCTCGGCTGCGGCTTGCGAAATGTGAAGAACTCCCGGATCTTCGCATCCTGAGGCAACTTCGCACGTCCATCAAAAAACGCTGGATCAGCCAGGATGAACGGCTTGCCCTCCCATCGGAACCAAAGCTCGGGGTAAAGGTTCTGACTGTACAACTGATCCCAAAGCTCGCGAACGACCTTGCTCGGATCGCCAAACGGACAGAGGAACGCAATCTGCGGCACTTTCGTGCCATCACGTCTTGCCTGATCGAAAACGCGGCAAAGCGCCTTCCAGGAGGATGGATACGTAAGCTGATTGGTGACGTCGAAGATAATTACGTCGATTCCTGCATCGGCCAGCATCTGCGCGTGTTTCCGGAGGACCCCCTCGTCATCCGACACGTAGTAGCCAAAGATGGATTCGCCCCAGTGGTGCGGCGCGTACATCGGGCCCCAAAGTGAACTGGCCGGATTGTTGATCGCACCCGGATCGGTCGCCAGGATCCGCGATATGTCAAACGGCCCTGCTTCCCCATGCTGTCCAAGCCACAGAAAGTAGAACAGCCCCACCCATTTCTCCCGACGAGGTGCTCCCACCTGCTCATGCAGCGGCAGGGCCCGCCCCAGTCCATCGGTCGCTACCCAGGTGTCGCTGAAGGTATCCCAGGTTCCCTTGGGTTCCGGACGGGTCGTCTGTGCAGTCGAATTCCCCGTCCATAACAAGCCAGCCGCCGCAATCACGAGGATCAACATGGAGTCAGGGCGTGTCATCATGTCGCATACTGTACTCAGACAACCACGCTTGATCGAGCATCCCCTCGATCGCCGGACTGCAGGGCCGAGTGTCACGCCTTTGACATCCCTTGGCGGCCATTTACGATGTTCATCCGGCGAAGTGGACAATTGAAGCGAAAATGGCCGGAGATTCTCCGATGAAATGCAGATTCCATTCGATGACAATCCTGATGGCAGGCATCGTCGCCCTGGTCGCCCTTTCGCGAAATGCCGCTGCCCAGGACCTGGATCGGCTCAAACCCATTGGCCAGGCCCAAGGCATCCATCCCGGCCGCGTCGTCTGGGTCCATGACCCGTCGGTGATCGACTGGAAAGGCCCCGGCGACGGCCATTGGTGGGAAGCCAACCACTCCAAGCAGGACCGCATCGACGCCATGATGTCCCAAGCGGTCTGCCAACTGACCGGCGAGGCCACCGTCGCCGACGCTTGGTCCAAGCTCTTCCGCCACCTCAACAAGTCCCGCGGCAAGGGCGACGTGGGCTACAAACCCGGCGAGAAGATCGCCATCAAGCCCAACTGGGTTGGCATGATCTATCACGAGGGCCGTGTCAATCCGGAGACGTACAACTTCACCACCCGTCCGGATTACATGAATACCTCACCGCAGATGATCATCGCCTTGCTCCGCCAGCTCACCACCATTGGCGTCCGCCAGACCGATATCACCGTCTGCGATACCCTCGCCTACTTCGTCAACGAGTACTATGACCTGATCCACAAGGAATTCCCCGAGGTGCGATGCGAGGACTACGCCGGCAAATTCAACCGCATCCAGGTGAAAACATCCACCGTGCCCGTCTACTGGAGCAGCCGCCCGCAAGGCAAGGAGCAGGATTATCTGCCCACCTGCTTTGCCGAAGCCGATTACCTCGTCAACTTCGCCAACCTCAAAGCCCACATGGGCTCCGGCATTACGCTCTGCGCCAAGAACCACTACGGATCGCTGATCCGCTGGCCGGTGCAGAAAGGGTACTACGACATCCACCCCAACTGTTTTGCCAAAGAAACCGGGATCTACCGCCCCTTGGTGGACCTGACCGGTCACGCTCACCTCGGCGGCAAGACCGTGCTCTACCTGATTGACGGCCTCTTCTCCGGCTTGCACCCCAAGGACCCTGCCCCCCAGCGAATGAAGATGCCTCCCTTCAATGGCCAGTGGCCTTGCAGCCTCCTGGCATCGCAGGATCCCGTGGCGATCGACTCCGTTGGCTTCGATTTCCTTTGGACCGAGTATGCCGACTTCCCGCACCAGGGCGGCGTGGACGACTATCTCCACGAAGCGGCCCTGGCCAACGATCCGCCTTCCAAAACCTTCTATGATCCCAATCACCCCACGCCCACCAAACGCCTGCCCAGCCTCGGCGTCCACGAACACTGGAACAACCCTCAGGAGAAAAAATACTCCCGCAATCTCGGCATCGGCAATGGCATTGAGCTGATCGCGGTGGATCAGACACCACCGGCCGGAAAATGAAAGGCGGTCTCCTAACCCCCACGCCGGGTTCGGAGCGAAGCGACGACCCGGATCTTCCGACCGGTTTCATCAAAACCAGCGTTTTGCGGTATAAAACAACAGTGGAGTCTTTCTAACTATGGAAAAGGATACATCTATGCACATGAATGCGAATCAACTGACGCGTCGACAGGTTTTGAGCATCACCGCCGCCGGAGCCCTCGCTTGGGCATTGCCCAAGAGCGTCCTCGCGGCTGCCGCCTTCAAGAAGCTCCCTGTCGCCGTCCAGCTTTACTCGGTGCGCGATGACTGCGCCAAGAACTTCGACGCGGCTTTGGAGCAGGTCGCCAAGATGGGTTTCGAAGGCGTCGAATTCGCCGGCTATCACAACTACAACGGGAAAGCCAAGGAATTGCGGAAGAAACTGGATGACCTGAATCTCAAGGCCGCCGCCACCCACATCGGTACCGGCTCCTTCCGCGGCGACGAGCTGAAGAAGACAATCGATTTCCACCAGACCATTGGCTGCAAGTTCCTCATCGTGCCCGGCGATGGTGACTTCACCAACCCGGACAAGTGCGAAGCGCTGGCCGAAACCTTCAACAAGACCGCCGAGATTCTCAAGCCCCTCGGCATGGCCTGTGGCTACCACAACCACACCGGCGAATTCAAGAAGAAGGGCGACAAGACCTACTGGGAGTTCTTTGCCGAACACACCACCAAGGACGTCGTCCTCCAGCAGGACTGCGGCTGGACTGCCGCGGCCGGCCGCGATCCGGTCGATCTGATGAAGCGGTACCCGGGTCGGATGAAGTCCACGCACTTCAAGCCCACCGTACTCCATGGCGATCAGACCAAGAAGCCGATCCTCGGCCAGGATTCGGTTGACTGGGCTGCCGTCTATACCGCCTGCTGCGAGTTCGGCGGAACGGAGTGGGTCACCGTCGAACAGGAAGTCTACCTCAATGGGAAGTCCCCGATGGAATGCACCCAGATGTCCCTGGACGGGCTCAAGAAGATCATGGCCGACTTGGCCAAGTAATCGCCAGCGACGGTGACGTAGACCGACGATTGGCAAACAACGCTATTGCCCCCACGAGCCGCGGTTCTTCGGAATCGCGGCTTTTTTTCGCTGCTTGGGAGGGCGCGGCGGGGGGGGGGGGGGGGGGGGCGGGGGGGGG
>JBLNDH010000465.1:0-3715 GCA_050261455.1 Bacillota bacterium | reverse complement strand
CGCCTCTACGCCCTGCATCTACGATCCTCCCGATCAGCCCGCCCAGCTCATCACCACCAGCCGAACCGAGGGAATGACCGCCTATGATCCGCTCAATGGCCAACGCCTGTGGCAGATCCCGGGTATATTCCAATGGCGTGTCATCGCCTCGCCGATTGTCGCGGGCAATCTGATCATCGGAAATTGCGGTGAGGCTTCAAGTGGCAAACTGTTGGTCGCGGTAAGGCCCCAGGTGGTCGGCCAGCGGTCCGAGGTGGTCTGGCGGATGGTCGCCCAAGCCCCGTATGTCCCTACGCCGCTCGCCAAGGGAGACCTCCTCTTTACCCTCTCCGACACCGGCGTCCTCTCCTGCCTGCGCAGCGCCACCGGCCAGGTTCTATGGCAACAACACCTCGGCGGCAGCTACTACAGTTCCCCTGTGTGCGTAAACGATCGTATTTACTGTATTTCCAAGAAAGGCGAAGTCGTCGTGGTCGCCGCCAGCCCGCAATTCCAACTCCTGGCCCGCAACCAACTCGGCGAACTGTGCTACTCCACTCCCGCCATCTCCGGCGGCCGCCTCTACATCCGTACTCTAACCCACTTGATATGCCTCGGCGGTCGCTAGATCCGCCCGCTTTACTTGAACCTTCACTCGAACGTTCAGCATCTGTCGGAGCATCTTGAACTTACGCCGCCGCTGGAAAACCCGCCGGGCCCGCCGCCACTGTCCATCCACCCAGCATTTGATCCGCAGCCGCCGGCCCTTCAACCGCAAAATCAACGTCGGCTGCTGCAAACGACGATTATCCAGCGTGTCTGCCGCCCGAAGAATCGCCAGCAATAGCTGTAGTTCCGTAACACTCATTCCCTCAGGTAGATACGTCGCACTCACCGCTGCGGGCACCTCGCCACGGTGATAGCGAGCCAGATACGCAGCCACCTGCCGTTCCGTTCCATTCAGTGGCAGGGTTCGGCTGTTGAGAATGAGCTTTGCCCCCGTCACATGATGCTTTTTGGCCTCTTGATACCGCCCAACATCATGCAGCAACGCCCCCAATTTCAGCAGGCGTCGGTGCTGAGATCCCAAGCCATGCAAATGAGCCGTCAGGTCAAACAGATGAACAGCAACTTGCATCACTCGCTGCTCATGTTTGACATCCCCCAGATGCTCACCCGCCCAGCGGCGAACGGCCATCAGTTGCAGGGCAAACGTACCACTGCGAGCAAGGATTTCCGGTTCCACTATCGGCCGCCTCCTGGCAGTAGTTGCGCTCATCATCGATTGTGCTTGTAACGAGTAGGTGAGTTCTTGTTGAAGATTGGATGAGGGACTTCTCCACGCCTTGGCAGGCACAAAGCCACCCGCCCCCACGCTCCCAACGTCACACACCGCTCGGAGCCTTCACCAGCAAATCGGGAGCAAGCACCCATGCAACCTGCCATTTTCCCAGCCGCGTCGTCTCCAAGCAAACCATCGCCCCCTTCGGGAACACCAAGACGTCTGCGGATTTGCTGCCGGCGACCATTTTAGAGGCCAGCTTTCCCAGGAACGGCTGATGGCCAACGATCATCAAATCCGCTTCCATGTCTTCTACGTCGTCAATCACGGGGCGGATCTTGTCATTTGGGTTCAAGTCATCGCGCTGCACCAATCCCTGATCCGCGCATACTGACGAAGCCAGCAGTTCTGCGGTCTGCAGCGTGCGGGCCTTACCACTATGCCAGATCGCCTGGACGCGTAGCCCCAGCGGCGCAAGAAAGCTCGCCAACCGCTTCGTGTCCTCGACTCCTCTTTCATCCAGCGGCCGATCAGATTGACCGTTCCTGACCGTCGCTTCGGCATGTCGAACCAGGTAGAGTCTCACGAGGCACCTCCGGAGAAGCCGATTCCACACTCGTGTCCGCCGCCAGCGGCAATGCGATACAAAAGGCACCGCAGATGTCCTGCCGCAATTGCAGGCCCCGTTCCTTCCATAGGCTCACAAACCGGTGCAGTTGTCGTTGAGCACGACGAGAAACCAATCGGCTCAGATCCAGCAATCCTTCATACAGCGCCGGATCGTGATAGGGCACGCCAGAATCCAATGTCAACCGGAGAATCCGTTCGCCGAGCACCACGTAGTCATGCCATAGTCCCAGAGCATCCTGCATCTGCTTAAGGCTCTTTAGAACAGTCGAAGGCAACGGGAATCCCGCCGCGGGAGCCAATTCCAGCGTGTAGCGAAGCGCCTTGGTCGCGATGCGCAGGGCGTGCGGATCTTTGACCTGGGCGGCATGATTACCGCCCGCGACGGCTCGAACCAAATGCCCCGCCTGCTCGGAGAACTCCGCCAGTTGCGTCGGCAGTTGTTCACTCAACAAGCGTGCCGGCACAGTGCCAAGTTCCTGAACCTGTTCCTCCAACGGCTTCGCACGGGTCAGGTTGGCCATCACGCGAGAAGCGGACAGTTTCTGGCGACATTTCTCCCGCAGTTCCTCACGCTCCTGCATCAACCGGCCCTGTACCCACTGAATGGCCAAGTCGCTCGGCTGCTGGACCGACAATTCCTGCAGGTGTCCCAGCATGACATCCGCATCGCGCAACGCCCCGAGCCGCCGGCGAAGTTTTCGCGTTGTCTTCTTCAGTTGCTTTGTTCGGTCGGAAGACAAGGCCGGCGCCAGCAGGCTCAAGACGGACTTGAGCCGGCGTGTAGCTACGCGGGCATCGTGGATGGCCTTCTCATCCCATTGATCCAGCGCCAACGGCACCAACTTCCCTAAGGATCGGATCAGGCGAGCGATATAGTCATGCAGTGAAGCCGTTTTCATAACTGCACTATCATCCTGACGTTGGGCGTGAGCAGCGTGCCAATCCGTCATCCCGGCCCCTTTCACGACTTTGATTGGCAATCGTTGTAATTATAGATCAGACCAGTCCAATCGCGGAAGGACTATGTGGCTCGTGCCTATACTCCTAGTGTAATCCGAGTGCTATCGGCTTGAGGCACTATATTCCCGGCTGGTCGCTTAGCAATTTGCTAACACGTTCTCAGCCGACCGTCACTATGCTGCTTGCCAGGAGATTACCTGCCGGCTGGCATAGACCCAGCTCAATGGCAGCCCAACTATGGAATTGGCAACAAGCACAAGCCCGCCGCAACCACCGAAGATCACGACCACTCTGCCGCTGGAGGCTCGCTCCGCGTCCCAACCGCCGGAGGTCGAGTTCCTCGACCGAGATCTGGGCTGGCTGGAGTTCAACCGCCGCGTTCTGCACGAAGCCATCGATGAGCGGACTCCCCTGTTGGAGCGGGTTCGTTTCTTAGGCATCTTCACATCCAATCTGGATGAGTTCTTCATGAAGCGGGTCGGCCGCCTCAAGCGTCTGGTCGCGCCCGGCGTGGTATCACGTAATACCGAGGAAATGGCCCCGGCGCGGGTTCTGGAGGGGATCCGCAGCAAGCTATTGCCCATGCTGACTCAGCAGGCAGCCTGTTTTGCGGAACTGACCCGGCCCAAACTGGCCGAACAGGGCATTCACCTGTTGAAATGGAATGAGCTGACTTTGGAGGAGCAAGAGGCGGCTGAACGCTATTTCCGCATCAATGTTTTCCCCATTCTGACCCCCTTGGCCGTCGATCCCGGGCATCCGTTCCCCTTCATCTCCAACCTGTCCACCTCGCTTGGCGTGGTCTTGTCCCAACCCGATCGCGACGAGCGATCGTTCGCCCGCGTCAAGGTGCCTGAGATGCTG
>JBLNDH010000464.1:0-4444 GCA_050261455.1 Bacillota bacterium | reverse complement strand
GCTGGCAACACGCCACGGGATGGCGGAAATCGCACTTACGAATCCAGATCCGAGGCGTCAGAGGGGGCCGGGCGCTTGGCAGGGGAAAAAAGAAGCCCCGGCCATGGGGTCGGGGCTTTTGAAGTCAAACGTGATCGGACCTCGACGCTTTAGTCGAGGTTCATGCTCATGAGGAACTGGCCGTTGCTGGGGACCTTCTCCAGACGACCGCGGAGCAGCTCGACGGCTTCGACCGGGTTCATATCGGAGAGGACGCGACGCAGGCGGTAGACCAGCTCGAGCTCCTTCGGGTCCAGCAGCAGTTCTTCGCGGCGGGTACCGGAGGCGTTGATGTCGATAGCCGGCCAGACGCGCTTGTCGACCAAGCGGCGGTCCAGGTGCAGTTCGGCGTTGCCGGTGCCCTTGAACTCTTCGAAGATGACTTCGTCCATCTTCGAGCCGGTATCCACGAGGGCGGTGCCCAGGATCGTCAGGGAGCCGCCTTCTTCGAGGTTACTAGCCGCGCCGAAGAAGCGTTTGGGCTTCTGCAGGGCGTTGGCATCGACACCACCGGTCAGGATCTTGCCGGAGTGGGGGACCTCGGTGTTGTAAGCGCGGGCCAGACGGGTGATCGAGTCGAGGAGGATGATGACATCCTTGCCGAACTCGACATAGCGTTTGGCCTTTTCGATGACCATTTCAGCGACCTGGACGTGACGGCTGGCGGGCTCATCGAAGGTCGAGGAAACGACCTCGGCCTGAGTGTTGCGTTCCATGTCCGTCACTTCTTCGGGGCGTTCGTCGATCAGCAGGATGATCAGGATGGATTCCGGATGGTTCTTGCTGATGGAGTTGGCGATCTTCTGCAGCAGGACCGTCTTACCGGTGCGTGGCGGAGCGACGATGAGCATGCGCTGGCCCATGCCGATGGGCGTGACCAGGTCCACGATGCGCATGTTCAATTCCTTGGGATCCGTCTCCAGGATGATGCGGCGGTTGGGATGCAGCGGCGTGAGATCCTCGAAGTTGGTGATCTCGGTGATCCGCTCGGGATCTTCGCCGTTGATCGCCTCGACGCGCAGCAGGGCGAAATAGCGTTCGCTCTCCTTGGGAGGGCGGATCTGCCCTTGGACGACATGCCCGTTGCGCAGGCCGAAGCGGCGGATCTGGCTGGGGCTGATGTAGATGTCATCAGGGCAAGGCAAGTAGTTGTATTCGGGGCTGCGGAGGAACCCGAAGCCATCGGGGAGGATCTCCAGGACGCCTTCGCCGTACATCAAGCCATTCTGGCGGATGCGGGAGCGGAGGATCTGGAAGATCAGGTCCTGCTTTTTGAGCCCGATGTAATCCTGAATGCCTTCCTGCTTGGCGATCTCGTGCAGCTGATGGACATCCATCTGCTGGAGATCGCGAATGTAGAGCTTGCCACCCTTGACCTGCTCGTACTTGGCATTGGTTTCTTCATCGAGGCTGGCCACGACCTCGCTGGGGCTCTTTTCGGTCTTCTCTTTGTCCTTGTCAGAGCGGTCCTTGTCCGCCTTCTCGGCCTTTTCCTGCTTCTCGGGCTTTGCAGCCTTTTCGACTGGGGCGGCCGGGGCAGGGGCCGCTTCGACGGCCGTGGCCGCGGCGGTATTGTTCACCACTTCCGTGGTGGATTGATTCTGCTCTTGCGGCTCCGGCTCACGAGGCTGTGCATGCCGGCGCGTTTTTCCTGTGCTCTTGGCCATTGTTACTGGGCCTCCAAAGATATGAGGGGAAACTGGGTTAGGTCCTGTTAATGAGATCTTCCCCCACTTATCACTTTATCAGCAGTACCCAACTGCTGTTAGCTCAACAAGCGTAGTATCCGTCCTGCTGATCCCGCGGAAGGACTCAGACAGCCACATCGCCTCAGGCGACCGAATCTACACAGTGCTCGTGGGGGCTTACAAAACTAATACTCCGACCGCCGCCGAAAGTTCGGAGAGATCCTCTGCAGGACCCGCCAAGAATCTTCAGGCTTGTCACTCGGGAGTGCGCCTCCACAACGCCCGACAGGTCCCCGGCCCAATGCCTTTATCGGCAAATCACCGGCGGACCTCAGCGAGAATTCGGGAAAGCACTTCGCGGACTTGATCGCGGACCTCTTCGTCCGTATCAGCGGTGTTTCGAACTATATATTTAGCGATTATACGCTTTTTGTCCAGAGGCAATTGCGATTTTTCCCGCCTCTGCCATTCCTCCCGAGTCCAGCCGCGGGTCTGGTGAACCCGCCGATACCGCTGCTCGTCGTCGCTCTCCACGAAGACCACCGCATCGCACTGGCGATGCAAGCCCACCTCGATCAGGAGCGGCGCATCCCAGACATAGGCGACGATGCGTGGGTCGTCGGCGGCCTGGGCCATCAGCCGGTCCCGCGACTGGGCGATGAGGGGATGCACCAATCCCTCAAGCCTTTGCCGTTCCTGCGTATCCTGGAAGATTCTGCGTGCAACAGCCCGCTTGTCGATATTGCCCTGAGCGTCAAACACGGAATCTTTCCACCAGCTTCGCAGGGTCTGCTTCACATCCTGTCTGTGGTACACCTCGCTTACTTGCTGGTCGGAATCGATGACCAAGGCGCCGAATTCACCAAACAGCCGGGCAACGTGGCTTTTTCCGCTGCCAATACCGCCCGCGATCCCGATGATGGGTTTGCCCGCAAACATGGTGCCATTGTAACAAGAGAGATCGCGAGTAAACGGAGCGGAGGGGAACGGCCGGGCCACTGTTAGAGCAATTGCCGCTTCTCGACGATCTCGACCCAGTTGCCGGAGGGGTCCGTCAGGGCCAGGCTTTCGGTACCGGGGGTCAGGCCACGCTGGCGAACGTATTCGATCTCGGCTTCAACGAGCTTGGCTTCGACCTCGGCCAACGAGGCTTGCACTTCGATCTGCACAGCGCGATAGGTGTCGCGTTCGATCAAGCCTTCCTGATTCTGGAAGCAGAGGCGGAAGTTGTCGGCCTGGTAAATCAGATCGGATGTGGTGGAATCGCGCTGGAATTTGAGGATGGTCACGTACAGGGCATCCATTTCCTGTTCCAGGCCGGTCTGGGCGGGCAGGATCACATCGTTTACGGCGATAAGGCGGACCGGCAACGGTTCGGGCATTTTCGGGCGTTTGTCATCGAGCGGCGGCTCGAAGGGCGACGCCGTCGATTCCACCTCAATGGGCTCGCTTTCGCTCATAATCACCCGCGGCCTGCGATGTTCCCCCACAACCAACGCGATTTGTCTCACGACCCGATTGATCCGTGACCAGTATAGCGAATGATAGGCCCGATGAATACGACAAACGAGGGGGCAGAGACGGCGAGTTGGGCGTTTCTAGTGGAGCATTACGGCGGGTGTGGCGGGGGTGTAGAGGCGGGGACGTTGCGCGGAAACCCGCCCCTGCGGAGCGGCGCTAAACGGGCGAGGAGAGACTTGTCCGGCGAAGGGAGGAGTACCACGCTTAATTGACAATTGAAAATTGACAATTGAAGAGAGCAGAGGAACCCAGGGATAAATCGCTGGGCTTGGAGGGAGTCGAGCACTGTCGGTCTTCGGGGGATTTATTTAGTGCTGGTTTTCCGAGGGAAAACACTGGCGGGCAAGTCGCCAGTGGCACCCCAAATGCCGGTTTTGAAGCCACTTCCAGACGGCAAGACCGATGAGCTTCTGGCGATGGTTGCGGCGGAGGTGATCGCCGATAGAAGCGTGGCTTGGAAACTCCAATCAACGAGCGCCCAAGGGATTTGCTGCCTGGGGTTCGCTTGCCAACCAGCCAATCCCGCCGCGTCAGTTAGTTGCTCTTGACTGGCGCCGTGGATTGCGGCTTGGTCGGGCCTGGGACCCGGAAGGAGCTGTGGCAATATTGGCATCGGACCATTTTGCCACGCACGTCATCGGGAACCGATAGCATCTTACGACATCGCAGATTTGGGCAAACTAATTGCACTGGCATAGGATATTTGCTCCCAGGGCATTTATCGGTGGACTGGCCGATCCACTTGAGCATGCCGGAGGGGGCAATGGGAGGCGCGGGGACTTCAGATGGGGCGATCAATCCGGGCCTCGCGGCGCAGATCGATGCCGGGCCGATAATCCACCTTCAGGCTGGTTGTGGCGGCGGATCGAACCCAATCGAGGTATCCGAACCGCCACAGATAGGCAAAGCCCACCAGGAGGATGCCGAAGAAGAAGAGCATATCGACGACGGCGGTGAGGCGGATCTGGAAGGGATCCATCCCCAGCTCCTGAGCCAGCTTCGCGGCACTGCCGAACGCCACCGCCCAGGGGTAGAACAAGGCCACTTCCACATCGAAGATCAGGAAGACCAAGGCCACGATGTAGAAGCGAAGATCGAACTGGACCCAACTGGAGCCGATCGGCGGCTCGCCGCATTCATAGATGGCGGCCTTGTCGAGGTTGGGAACACGCGGCCGGGCAAAGCTGCCCGCCACG
>JBLNDH010000463.1:0-2624 GCA_050261455.1 Bacillota bacterium | reverse complement strand
GCGAAGCTCCTGATTGAAATTGGCGGCTTGAAGTTCCGCGCCGGGCGGGGGCTCCGGAAGACGGGTATAGAAAAACCCTTTGTGATCGTGAGTCCACGAGGCACCGGTCCACTTGGTCCATTTAAGGTGATCGGGAAGATCGGTGCCGGTGGAGACATCGCGGACGTGCCACTCCTGCCAATCGGAGCCGGCGGCGGACAAAGCATACGCGAGGTACTTGCCATCTTCACTGACGGCCAGGCTCTGCAACGCAACGGTCCCGTCCTTGGAGAGAGTGTTCGGATCCAGCAAAACACGCGGCTCGCCGTCGAGGGATTCGGCAACGTACAGGATCGACTGGTTCAAAAGCCCGGGATTGCGCTGATAAAAATAGCGGGACCCTTCCTTGAACGGGATCGAAAAGCGCTCGTAGCTCCACAGAGCGGATAGGCGGCGGCGAATGGCGTCGCGAACAGCGATGGAACCCAGATACTCGAACGTGACTTTGTTCTGGGCCTCCACCCATTGGTGGGTCTCTTCGGAATTGGCGTCTTCGAGCCAACGGTACGGATCAGCAATCTTGGTGCCGTGATAATCGTCGATCTGATCGACCTTGCGAGTAGGTGGGTATTGGAGCTTCTGCGATGGTTGTTGGGCCAGGGCACAGGTAGTCATCAGAAAAATCATTGGGGCAATGAATGCAATTTGTCCAGGCATGGATAGTCCTTGGCAAGGTTGTGACTAGACAGGGAAGATACTGGATCAGGGGATGGATTGCCAGATGGTCAAACGGGGATAGCAATGAACCGTCGTAAGAGGAACCTGGAAGCTGCTTCGCCCCCTAAAGCCCACGGCGATGCCGTGGGAAACTCGATTCCCCTGCCCGTTGCCCCCACTTCAGCATTCTGCCAAGCCCCGTTTAGCGGCGGCCCGCAGGGCCGGGCGTCCCCTCGCAACGTAGTGCAACCCGGATAAACAAAAACACGGCACGGGCGACATGCCCGTGCCGTGGGTCATTCCTACAGAGTCGATATCTTCGATCGTATCAATACTCGCGCTTCTTCATCCCGGGCTGAGGCTGCGGGTACATGCCGTTAGCGTCGGGCAGCACCGGAGCCGGCGAATCCTTCGTAAACTTGTCCACTCCCGGGGCAAACTCGTGGTCGCAGTTCAGCATGGCCTCGTAAGTGACCTCCTGCCCGATGTGCGCCGCCATGCGGCCCATGCTCGTGACGAGGCTAGCCTCGACGCCGCGCTTGACCTCGTTGTACGGCTTGTCGTTGCGGATGGCATCCATCAGATCATCCCATTCGTTCTGGTAGGGATTGCTCTCGTCCGTGGATTGCCACAGCCGGTTCTGACGCACCTCTGCCTGGCCCTTGAAGATGCTGGACGGCGTTCCGCAGTCGCCGCTCTTGGAGGCAATGGCCAAGCCCTTGCTGCCATGGACGCAGCTGGAGTAAATGTCCGTGCAGCCCGTCATGCAGCGCCCGTCAAAGAACATCTTCGCGCCATCGGCGAAGGTGTATTCCGTCGCGTACGTATCGAAATTCTGGTCCACAAACGGCGTGCCATCGTTGGACTGACGATAGTGCCGGCCGCCCAACGCCTGGACCTTGACCGGCCACGCGTTCTTCATCCAGCAGAGCTGATCGATGATGTGGATGTAGAAATCGCTGAAGCAGCCACCACCAGCCCACAGCAGGCTGTGGAATCGCTGCACTTGGTAATCCAGTTCACTGATGCCCTCCGGCTTGCGCAGTGAAGCGAAATACCCGACAGGACCGTGCATCCGGTAGCCACGCATCGCGATGATGTCGCCGACCTCGCCATCTTGAATGCGTTTGTGCAATTCCTGGAGCGGACGAGAATGACGCGACATCAGGCCCACGCCCACTTTCAGGTTCTTGGCCGTGGCTTCCTCGGCCAGCTTGAACATCCGCTTGCTGGTCGGGCCATCCGCGGTGAGCGGCTTCTCCATGAAGACGTTGAGCCCCTTCTTGATGGCATACTGAAAATGGACCCAGCGGAAGGCCAGAGGCGTCGCGAAGATCGCCACGTCGCCGGGCTTGAGGCAGTCCATCGCCCTCTGATAGGCGTCGAAGCCGACGAATCGGCGATCCTGGGGCACATCCATCTGCTTGCCGAGTTGGTTGCTGAGACTCTCGTAGCTGCCATTGAGCTTGTGCTGATAGGCATCGGCCATCGCAACCAGCTTGGTCGGGCCAGCCTTGGTTGACAAGGCATTGATGGCCGCCCCACTACCACGGCCGCCGCACCCGATCAGGGCAACCTGGATGGTGTTGTTGTCCGCGGCATGGACGGATGGGACGGCCATGGCGGCAAGGGTCGAGGCCGCAGCGATGCTGACGGCACCCTTGGTGAAGTCGCGACGGGATAGGGTCCGTTCGGTGATTTGGCTCATTCTGTATCTCCTTAGAAGACTGGACATCTATCCTAAAGACAATGAAAGAAGGAAGTTGTTGAAAGCCAGAGCCGGGACATCGCTACGCTTTGCCCCGGCCCAATAAGCCAGCATGCACACCCAAACCAAACATGATGCACGTGCATCGTCTGCTCCAGCCCCAACGAGACGTCAGTCCATAGACTTCTCCCGAGCCCGTTTAGCGGCGGCCCGCAGGGCC
>JBLNDH010000462.1:0-3622 GCA_050261455.1 Bacillota bacterium | reverse complement strand
CTTGGGTCGGCCGGATATTCTGCAGGCGGAGAATCATCTCAAGGCCGCTCACGCGAATATCGGCGCGGCGCGGGCCGCCTTCTTTCCGCGGATTTCCCTGACGGCGGCGGCCGGGACCGCGAGCAACGAGCTGTCGGGGCTTTTCAACGGCAGTTCCCGGACCTGGAGTTATGCACCGCAGGTGGTAATGCCGATTTTCGATGCTCGGACCTGGTCGGCGTTGAAGGTGAGCAAAGTGGATCGGGAGATTGCCGTTGCCCAATACGAGAAGGCGATCCAGACCGGTTTCAAGGAAGTGGCCGACGCGCTGGCGGTCCGCGGCACCGTGGGCGAACAGGTGGCGGCGCAGGAGTCGCTGGTTCACGCGGTGGCCGAGACGTATCGCCTATCCAGTGCGCGCTATGACAAGGGAATTGACAGTTACCTGGATGTGCTTGATGCGCAGCAGTCGCTGTACGCGGCGCAGGAGGGACTGATTGCACTGCATCTGGAGGAAGTGGCCAGCCAGGTGAGGCTGTACGCGGTGCTCGGTGGCGGATGGCAAGATGGCGCGGATCGCGGCGGGGAACAGACTGCCCGGGCCAATCAATGAGCAAGCGGCAGCGCTGGCGTGCAGGGAGGCGGGTTGCTTGGGATGGTTAAGGTGCGTGGAGGAGCGGTCGTGCATTGACATCATCGGCCAGCGGGCGCTGGCCCGTCCGATCCGAGACGGGCGTTCCTTTCCCGACCCGCCCGCTGGCCTGTTAATACATGTGGGGGGAACAGAGGCAGGCGGCGAAGCGAGCAATGTTCACTGGCTGCAGGCGACGCGGTTGAACACCTGTTCGCTGAGTCGGCGGTAATGATGCCCGCAAATCGCCAATCGTACCGCCTCGGGCAGAAGAGCCGGGCGGTGCAGCAGGGTCCAGAAGAGGAGGCTCCAATACTGGCATCGCTCCCTGCCGAGAATCCCCAGATGATAGATTGAGCGTAAGAACATCCATATTCGCGACCAGGTCAATGGATTTCGATGCTGCGGCGTGCGGAACTCGCGAAGGAACGCCTTGAGCCGTTGGTAATACGGTCGTGGGGCATACAATCGGCGCAAGAGCCAACGGTAACCATCGGATAGATGTTCGAGGCCCATCTTGGGGATGATGTTGGTTGTGCCGTCGGTGTTGTCACCGGAGGATGCGCCAGCGAGGCGGCCCTCGCGCCAGAGTCGCTGCGCCAGTCGCGTGCCCGGAGGGGCCATGAGCATGCCGACCATGGCGGTCACGATGCGGCTTTGCTCGATATACCCGGCCTGGCGCTGAAAGATGGAGGGAGTGTCGTGGTCAAATCCGACGATGAAGCCGGCCCAGACCTCCAGTCCATGCTGCTGCAGACGGCGCACATCGCCGACCAGGTCGCGGTTCCTGTTGTGGCTCTTGTTGCACTCGGCCAAAGCTTCGGGATCCGGTGTCTCGATACCCACGAAGACGGCCGTAAAGCCTGCGTCCACCATATCCTGCATCAGGGTCTGATCATCGGCCAGGTTGATCGAGGCTTGGGTGATGAAGGGCATGGGGCCATGAGCGTGCTGCCATTGTTTAAGCGCCGGGAGCAAGTCCTTCAGTGCCGGGCGGTGACCGATGAGGTTGTCATCCACAAAGAAGACGGGCCCGCGCCACTGCCGCTGATATAGCGCGTCCAGTTCGGCGATCATCTGGGGGGTGGTTTTGGTGCGTGGCTGACGGCCGAATAACGCGGTGATATTGCAGAACTCGCAGTCGTACGGGCAGCCGCGGGAGAATTGGACGCCCACGACGGAATAGCGATTCAGGTCGGCCAGTTCCCAGAGCGGAGTGGGCGATTGGGTGAGGTCGGCATACTCCTGCGACTGATAGACGGGGTGAGCGCAGCCGCGTTCCAGGTCGGCCACGAGAGCCGAGAGGGTCAACTCGCCCTCGTTGAGCACGAAATGGTCCACTTGCGGAAAGGAGGGATACTCGGCGGCGAACAATGGCCCGCCGGCAACGATCGTTTTTCCAGCGGCTTTGCATCGGGCGATGAGACGGCGAGCCGTCTCCCGTTGTACGATCATGGCGCTGACGAAGACACAGTCGGCCCAGGCAAGGTCCGCGTCAGAGAGTGAGGCGACGTTGAGGTCGACAAGCCTCTTGCCCCAGTGGGGCGGGAGCATGGCTCCCACCGTCAGCAATCCGAGTGGCGGCAGCAAAGCCTTTTTGCCGGCGATGCGCAGGGCGTGTACGTGACTCCAGAAGGTGTCGGGGAACTCCGGATAGAGCAGAAGGGTGTTCAATGGGTGCTCCTCGTCGAGTCAAGAACACTTTAACTGGGAGGAGGATGCGCGTTAACGAGAAAACGGGCGAGGCCGATGCGGGATAGGCGTAGCCGGGGTGCTATTTCTCGCTGGATCTTCCATGGGTTAGCACTCGACTCGGAGCAGAACCGGTAGGTCGTGAGCCGAACTCAGAGCAAGTCAGACGTATCCGGCGAACAAGGCCTATTTGCGCGATGGGGCGTGCGGCGTGGGAGATATGAATCGATGTCGAGCATGGGGCCGTGGGCCCTCCGGTTTACTGCCCGATGGGGTCCATGTTGTGGGCCACAGTGCGGGCAGACTGCTTCAGTGCGTCCCAGAACTCGCGGGCATCTGGCCCATTGATTGTGAACGAAGGTCCTTCCGTCTGGCTGGAGCCGGGAAACCAGAGGTGGAGTTCGTCAGAGCTCACCAACGAGGCGGCGCAGACTGTCTGGACATTGATCAGGGTGTTGCGAATCAAGACGAACGCTGGGGAATTGTCCGACATTGGTGAATCTCGCTTTCATGTGGGTCGACCCCCTCAATATGCAGTCTGTTCCTATCTCAATCATAGCGCGAATCGAACTGAAATCCATCGGGCTACCAGGAATCTGTCAGCCGGCACTCAATCGCAGCCATTCTGGTGGTCGCATAAATCATTTAATCCGTGGCACTTGGCGTGCAGATTGCAGCATGTGCCACTTGCCGCAGGGCTTGCCATGGCTGAATCTCTCTTCCTCTGCCGAGGACCCCAATGGTGCGGTCTTGCAGCTGAGCATGCAGGTGTTCTATGCTAGAGTTATCTTCGCATCATCCAGGCCAGCAGCAGCCCAAATCGCTTGAGATGGCTCTCCCAGCCGGCTCCGTTCCGGTTTGGCAGTTGGACCATGCTGAGATCGACCGAAAGCTGGGTTATTTCGGCCAGGCCCGGTTTGTGGGCATCTACTACGAACGGCGAGGGGAGGAAGTCATGTGGGGAGATGGCTGGTCCACCGGTTTCGGGACTGGCGCGTGGATGTACTTCCTGGAGGAGATTGCGCCGCTGGTGGCTTTGTACGAAGTCAATGTAGGCGACAACGACGTGGAAGGACTGGAGGTGTTGGTGCTGGATCGCCTGGAGCGGTTGGCGTACTTCGTCGATCGAGAAACAGCCTCGCATTTCCTGGTGGAGCAATATGAGTCGCCCGAGAAGCGATAGCCACGTGGCGCTACGCGCTCAATGCACGTTCGATCGCGTGCTCCAGATCGATCAGGGTGATGGGCTTGATGACGTGCTCGGCAAATCCGGCGTTTTTGCTCTTGGCAATGTCGGACTCCATGCCATAGCCGCTGATG
>JBLNDH010000461.1:0-8674 GCA_050261455.1 Bacillota bacterium | reverse complement strand
AGAAAGACACCACAGGTTCACGACATGCACACAAACCGCTCCGCCCGAGCGAACGGCGGCGAGCATTTGTCCCACGGCGGTGGAGACGGTGGCAAGATCGGGGGCCAAGGCCAGGGAATTGCCAATGCAAATAGCGGCGTCGAAAGAGCCGGGCTCTTCCACAGGCTGATCAAATCCGCGCACGACCCAGCGAAGGGTGCTGGATTGGCCGAATTGCTTTTGGCAGCGGTCGATCATGGCTGGGCTGAGGTCGGCCCCTTCGACGCGAAGCTGCCAGGAATTAAACATGGCGGCATGGTGGCCGGTGCCGCAGGCGGCATCGAGCACGCGGGTAGCGCCGATCCGATCGAAGAGCCAGCGGAAAAAGCCCCGCTCGTTGGCCAGTCGCTTGGGCCAATCGATCATGGCTTCGAAGACGTCGGAAACATCGCCAAAAGTATCGTTCGCCATCATACTTAACGATAGCCGCTCTCTCGGTGAAAGTGTATGTGATTTGCGCAGGTGTGCCGAAGCGTTCGGGAGGATCGGACGCCAGAAACGCTGCCCAAGCCGGACCGAAGCGCAGGTCCGGATCGTCTGGGGTATCGGGGAAGATCCGGACTTGCGCTGCGCTACAGTCCGGCTTGGTTTTCTTCCGCGGATCGCATTGCTTGGGGCATGGCCATGGCACCCGAAGACTTTCATGGCACAGGGTCTTATCGCCACCTCGAAGGGTTGCCACCCCATTGCGCATGCGCCTTGCTTGTCCGTTGCCAGGTTGTCGCAAGGACAGGTACGCTATGATCAAGCAAGCGAAGGATTGGCCATTGCAACGGATCTCGCCTTCAGCAACAGGTGGGGATTCCGATCCGCGGCGGCTGCAGGTGCACCGGGCACAGCCGGAGCGGGATGTGCCCTTTGTGCCGACGGATGAAGCCGTTGTGAATGCCATGCTCGATCTGGCCAATGTCGGGCGATCCGATGTGGTGTATGACCTGGGGTGCGGCGACGGGCGAATCATCATCGAGGCGGGCAAACGCGGGGCACGGGGCGTCGGGGTGGATATCGATCTGCAGCGAATCCATGAGTGCTACGAGAATGCCCGGCAAGCGAGTCTGCTCGATCGGTTGCAGTTCGTCCGGGAAAGCTTCTTCAATGTGGACTTGCACGAGGCGACGGTCGTCACCCTCTATCTGCTGCCGAGGATCAATCGGCAGCTGCGGCCAAGGTTGTTGTGGGAGCTGAAGCCCGGCTCGCGGATCGTGTCAAACAACTTCGACATGGATGATTGGCCAGCCGATGCCCAGTACTACATTTACCATCGGATTCTGTACCTGTGGGTCGTGCCGGCGTGGATCAACGGACGATGGCGGTGTGTGATGGACGGGCCCGGGGGGCGGCAACAGATGGAGCTGCGATTGCAGCGATCCTTTCAAACGGCGATGGGCACGTTGCATATGGGGCGGCGGGAGGTGGCGATCAGCGAGGGGCGATTGGTGGGAGATCAACTCACTTTTCGCGCGCCGATGCCGCGGGATGAGCGGATCGCCTTGAGCTTTGCCTGCCGCGTGGAGGGGCAGTATCTGCGGGGGAGTTGCCGGTTCGATGACGAGAGTGGCAAAGCATTCCCATTGGGGGGCGTATGGAGATCGCCGGTACCGGCGATCGGGGGTGGAGCGATCGGATCCAAGCCGGCCTGAATCGCAAGTTCGGATCTTCCCCGATATCCCAGAGGATCCGGACCTGCGCGACGCTCCGGTCCGGCTTGGGGGACACCTCTAGAGTAGTCGGCAGTGCTTGTTGTTGCTCCGCGGCGCTTGGTGGTTGGGGTGGGGAACGTTACAATCGATGACGTCCTTTCTCTTGAGGGAAGAATCGGGTGCTTGCAAGAATTCACAGTTTCGTTCTCATCGGCATCGATGCGCTGCTCTGCGAGGTGGAGGTCGATGTCTCCAGGCAGGGGCTGGAGAAGACGACCGTCGTTGGCTTGGCGCAGGCGGCGGTGAAGGAATCGATTGAGCGGGTTCGCCGGGCGATCATCAACAGCGGGTTTCCGTTCACGGTACACAAGCTGCTGATCAACCTTGCACCGGCGGATGTGAAGAAGGAGGGGCCGTCGCTGGATCTGCCGATGGCGATTGGGCTGTTGCGCGGGACCAACTGCATCCAGACGGATCGGCACCGGGAGTTTCTGATTGCCGGGGAGTTGGCGCTGGACGGACGGATTCGCAAGATCAAGGGGGCACTGTCGCTGGGATTGCTGGCCAAGGCCAAGGGGTTTCGCGGGGTGATCATTCCGCAGGAGAATGCCCGCGAGGCGGCGGTGGTGGAGGGGATTGAAGTGTATCCCGTGGCGAATCTGAGCCAGGCGGTGTCGTTTCTCAATGACCAGCTTCCGCTGGAGCCATATCAACTCGATGGGCAGGTGTATGAGGCGTCGAAGGTGGCGTCGCCGCTGGATTTTGCGGATGTGCGGGGGCAGGAGGCGATCAAGCGGGCGGTAACGATCGCGGCGGCGGGATCGCACAATATCCTAACGTTGTGTCCAGTTTAACCTAGTCGGGTTATGTCCCGCCGTCTCCAGCAGTTGCGGCGAACCCGAGGTGTGGCCGGGCCGTGCGAGAAAGCCCTTTTCGCGGTACTTTTGCGGGAAAGGCTGTGGAGATGGATGCTCATTGGAGGTGCCGGAATGGGCAAGAACGCAGGATTCGAACTGTGGCTTGAGTTCGAGCATTGGACACCCGAGCCGGGAGATGATCCTGAGGATGACTTCTTCAACATGAAGGTCACCTTGCCCTCCGGCAAGGCCTACGCCCTCAACGTGTGGACGTTCAAGTTCTTCGAAACAAAGCTTCATGCGACTCGATCGGCGGATCCCGTCGCCGAAGCGAAGATGAAGGCGTTCTGTGAAGCTGTCGAGCATCCCGTGGAACGGGAGTACGTGATACCACCGGATCTGCTCGTCTCTCGGCTGGATCGCAGGTTGATCGAGGAGATCATTGGCCACATGCTTGAGCAATGGAATGGTCAGCTCCTACCCGAGTGGGAGTGCGGGCCCCCGCTTGAGAGCGAGGAATGATCATCTGGTTTCCGACCCTGACGCCCGGTGTCATTCGGAGCATGTCACTATATTGCCGTCCGAGCGGGACTGCCCGACCTGCTAACGTTGTGTCCAGTTTAACCTACTCGGATTATGTTGCGACTGTTCGGGCACTTGCGGTAGATTCGGCATGCTTTTCGAGCTATTGCGGGCAGGCCGTCTCGGGGTATCTTGGCGGGAAAGGCCGTGGAGATGGGGCCGGAAAGGATGCGGGCAAGAAACGCTGCTGGCACCCGCCTGCACTCCCGATGGCTCGGGGTTTACGATTCAATTCGAGGTTCGCAATGGCAAACACGGCAAGACGGTTCAGATGGACCACCATCGTTCGGCTCGTCTTCGCAGGCTGGTATCCTAAACGAGACAGGTGTCCGCAACTCAGGCTCCCTATGTCCTTCGAGCTATTCCCGGCAGCGAAACGAGTCCTCGCCGAATTCGGTAATTTGAAATTCGGAAACTCCAGCGAGCGGACTTGGCTTGACCCTTCCTCGGGAGACGAAGTCGCGGATCGGATTTGGGAATGCGAGGGCAAGCTCGGTCGCCGGTTGTATCCGATTGGCTACTATGAGCATCAAGACCGGGATTATTACCTGATAGACGAGAGCGGGATCGTGTACGAACTCTGGGGTGATACGCTGGAACCACTGGCGTCGTCCATCGAGAGGGCCTTGGAACACGTCTTTCTTCGGGGCATGAGACGGAACCGTGATATCGACGAAGACCTGAAAGCGATCGGGATGCAAGGGAAGCAATGGCACCTTGATGAACGACAATAGTCCAGCGAGGGATAGACCTAACCTGCTGATGATCGGTTCGCCGGGAAGTGGCAAATCGATGATCGCGCAGCGACTGGCCGGGGTGCTGCCGCCGCTGAGTCGATCGGAATCGCTGGAAACGACGCGAATTTACTCGGCATTGGGGCTATTGCCGGAGGGGATTGCCCTGCTGGATGAGCGGCCGGTGCGGACGCCCCATCATTCGGCGACGGCGCAGGCGCTGATCGGCGGCGGGAGCATTCCCCGGCCCGGCGAGGTCTCGCTGGCCCATCATGGGATTCTGTTTCTGGATGAGCTGCCGGAGTTTTCGCGGTACGTGCTGGAGATGCTGCGGCAGCCGTTGGAGGGCGGGGAAGTGACGATCGCCCGCGTGCATGGGGCGGTGCGATTCCCGGCGCGGTTCATGCTGGTGGCGGCGATGAACCCCAGCGCCAGCGGATACAAGCAGAACGACGAGGGAAAACGCGATAAGTACCTGGCGAAGATTTCGGGGCCGCTGCTCGATCGCATTGACATTCATGTGGAGGTGCCGGCGGTGCCGTATCGGGAGTTGACCAGCCGGCAGGTGGGGACGGACAGTGCGACGATCCGAAAGCGGGTGCTGGCGGCGCGGGCGATCCAGGCGGCTCGCTTTGGGGATGGGGTGACCAATGCGTACCTGGATGGCCGGCAAATGAAGCAGTGCTGTGAGCTGAGCGATGCGTGCCTGCTCTTGATGAAGCAGGCGATGGATGAGCTGGGGTTGTCGGCACGGGCGTACGACAAGGTGCGGCGGGTGGCGCGGACGATTGCCGATCTGGAAGGGTCAGAGAAGATCCGGGAAGAGCATTTGGCGGAGGCGATTCAGTATCGATTGCTGGATCGGCGATTCTGAGGGGCGGGATAGCAGCATGGTGGGCGGAGCCCTGCACGAGTGATCGACATCAACCGCAATGCGGTTGACGCGTACTATCAGCAGAACCACGTCGATTTCCGAAGACATCGGGAGGTTCCCATGAGTCCACGCCTTTGGGCGATCGTGTGTGCAGTGCTGCTGGGGTTGTCCGCTGAAGCAAATGCGGCGGAACAAGCGAAGAACCTGCTGGCGGATCCTTCTTTTGAGCTGACCAAGCAGCCGGATCAGTTTGGGCTGGTGTTCGTCAAATGGAGTGGGTGGAAATACGAGGGGGATTGCGAGTTCCGCGTGGGGCAGGTAGCTCATAGCGGCAAGTCGTCGTGCCTGTTGTATGGGGGCGGGCCATGCAAGATCCGCGTGCGTCAGGAGGTGGAACTGGAGGCCGGGCGGTATCGCATCACGGCGTACCTGCGCGGGCTGGATATCGGCAAGGGGACATGGAACGCGAATACCGAGTTCATGTTTGATGACAAATACATGCCCCTGGCCAAGGGGGGGACGTTTGGGTGGACCAAGCTGACGTATGTGGGGGAGATTAAGAATAAGAAGAAGGCCCTGCTCTCTTTTGGCTTGATGGCGCCGGGGCGATTCTGGATCGATGATGTCACGCTCGAACGCGTTGGGGAGGATGTGGCGCTGACGGAGAAGCCTGTTCTGGGCAAGGAGGAAGGGCCCATCGAGCCGGCCGGTGCGTTGGGGGCGGATGCGATCCGTTGCGCAGAGTGTGGCTATCGCAATGCGTCAAGCCAGAAAGTCTGCTACGCCTGCGGCGCCACCTTGGAGGCGAGAAAGGCGATTGCGGGCGGGCCCAGCGTTAAGGGGATTGCCTCGTTTGAGAATGGGAATCCGTTTGATGGCGGCAGCGTCGTTGCGGAGCACGCGACAGATGGCGGCAAGGCGCTGCGGATTGATCAGGGTTATGCGTCGATGGGCAAAGGGCAGGATTGGACCGGGTATGACTATCTCAAGGCAGATCTGTATACCGATGCGCAGGAGCCGATGCATCTGTATGTGGAGGTGCGGGATGCCGGGACGCGCGACTATTGGACACGGGTGAATTACGAGACGGTGGTGCCGCCGGGGGCAAGCACGCTGATCATCCCGGTCAAGCAGCTTTATGTGGGCGAGAAGAGCCGGCCGGGGCGGATGCTGGACCTGGGGCACATCACGCAGATGGTGTTGTCGATCGGCGAGAAGCCGATAGCGCCGCTGTTTATTGACAATGTGCGGTTGGAGCGAGATGAGACGCCGCAGAAGGTGCAGTTTGAGGGGCTGTGGGCGTTTGACTTTGGCACCAGTTCCAGTCCGGTGATGGAAGGATTTACTCCGATCACGCCGGGAACGCTTTACAGCAAAGGGCGAGGGTACGGACTGAAGGATGCTCAGATCTGGCGTGCCTTCGATGCGCTGCAGCCGGAGCCGTTGTACCAGGATTTCATCTGCATCGAGTCGGGGGGATTGGCGGTGGATGTGCCCAATGGGCGATATCGCGTGTTCGTGAATATCGACAATCCCTCGGGGTTCTGGGGCGAATATCAGGCGTACCGCAAGCGGGCCATTCTGGCGGAGGGCAAGCCTGTCGTTACGGACACGATGGACTACGCATCGTTCCGCAACAAGTATTTCCGCTTCTGGAACGTGGAGGACCTGCCGACGGAGAACACGTTCGACAAGTATCAGAAGGCGTATTTCAAGGAGAAGGTGTTTGAGATCGAGGTGACGGATGGGCAGCTCAACATCGACTTTAGTGGCTCGAATTGGGCGTGCAGCGTATCGGCAGTGATCCTCTTTCCGATCGCCAAGCAGGCGGAGGGCGAGCAATTCCTGAAGTATGCGCAGGAGAAGCGGCGATTTTACTTTGACAACTACTTCAAGCGGATTCTGCACCGGGCGACGGGGGATGCCCCTGCGCCGACGGAGGTCGATCAGCAGCGCGGGTACATGACCTTCGGCCGCGATTACATGAAGACGGTGTACTACAACGATACGCCGATGAAGGAGGAAGTCGGCAAGCCGCTGACAGGGGAGGCCTTTGCGGGCGAGTATGAGCCGATCGCACTGGGGCTGGTACCCCTGAAGGACCTGGGCAGGGTGACGGTAAAGGCGAGCGATTTATCCGGGCCGGCGGGGACGATCCCGGCCAGCGCCATTGAGGTGGGGTATGTTTCGTATCGACTGAGCCGGGTATCGATGGATGGGGCGGTTTACACGATCGCGCCGCGGCTGATCATGCCGCTGGACAGCGTTGACATGCCCAAGGAGATCACGCGGCGGTTCTGGTTGACGGTGAAGGTGCCGGCAGATGCAAAGCCGGGGCTCTACAAAGGGAGCGTTGCCATCGAAGCGGAGAAAGGCGCGGCGGCAATAGTGCCGGTGGAGTTCCGGGTGCGAGCGGGGATGCTTGATCCCGTTGACGTGCCAGCGGGGCCTTGGGGTTGCGAGATTCCCGTCCCCTGGCCGGGCGACGAGGCGAGGGGGCCGCGGCAGGAGCTGGTCATCAAGAGCCTGCACAAGATGCGGGAATATGGATTCACCACCTGCAGCGGATTTCCCACGATTCGTTACAAGGGGTTCCAGAAGGGCCAGCCGGTGCTGGATTTCACGCAGGCCGATGCCGAGATGAAGCTGGCCAAGGAGCTAGGGTTCCTGGCGGTGGTCGCGTATGGCAGCGGCGTGAGCGGGATTGATGGGTATCATCAGGATACGGCACAGATGGAGGCGGCAGGGTTCAAGGATTACAGCGAGTTTATCAAGGCAGTGTACAACGCCGTGCGGAAGCATGCGGATCAGGCCGGGTGGATTCCCGTGTATTACAACCTGTGCGATGAGCCGCAGGGGGATGATGCGATTGCGGCGGCGGAGAATGCCGAGGCGTATCGGAAGGCGTTTCCCAAGGGGCCGCCGTACTTCACGGGAGCGACCAGTTTCACCGGCAGCAACGCCAACGACCCGCATTTCCGGCTGGCCAAGGCGTTTCACGTGGCAGACTGGAATCTGCATGATGAGCCGGGGGTGAACCTGATCCACCAGGCCGGCTCGGACTGGGCATTTTACAACGGCGGCAATCGGTGGACGTTTGGCCAGTACCTGTACAAAGCGGCCAAGCAGTTTGGCATGAAGTTCCGGCTGTCGTGGCACTGGAATGCTTGTGCCGGCGATCCGTATTACGCGCTGGATTGCCGGGAGGACGATTATGCCTGGTGCAACTGCACGCCGGACGGACGCTTGGTGCCATCGGTTGAGTTTGAGCAGCTGCGGGAAGGGTTGGACGATTACCGACGACTGATCACGCTGACTCGGCTGGCGAAGGAGAAGGCGGGGACGCCAGAAGCAACGGCAGCACAGAAGCTGCTGGAGAATCGCATGCGGGCGTTCAAGCTCGGCCAGCGTGAGGCGGCGGCAATCATCGGGCCGGATGGGTGGAATACGTTCCGGCAGCAGGTGGATGAGGCCATTGAGGCGCTGCGGTGAACTGTATTCACCCCGGAGATCACGAAGGGCATGGAGCCGCGTAGGGTGCGCCGCTTAGGAACAGATCGAACCGCCAAGCTCGCCAAGATGCGCCAAGAACGCCAAGAAGAGAAGAAGCCACAGAGAACACGGAGGACACAGAGAAAGAGATATTCAATGTGTTCCTCTGTGTTCTCTGTGTCCTTCGTCGCAACAGTTCTTCGCCCTACGGATTCTCCCTCGGGGCAGTCGCGTAGGGTGCGCTTTAGCGCACGTCAAACAATTCGACGTGCGCCAAAGCGCACTACAGCGTTTTCTCCGTGGTGGAATTCTATTCAATACAGCTTTGGCTCCTTGGTCCAATCGTTGTTTTTATCTCGGCCATAATCGGTGACGCGGGGGCGGCGTTCGCGGAGGCGGAGAGAATCGAAGCCTAGCCAGTAGTTGGTGGATTGCGTCGCTTTGCCGACACATTCC
>JBLNDH010000460.1:0-16447 GCA_050261455.1 Bacillota bacterium | reverse complement strand
TGCCTCTCCGCCCCAACGGACCGATAGAGCTGCATTCAACCTAACATCCTTAATACTTTATAATTGACAAATAGCTCGCCCTGTACTTCACTATCTCCCGAGGTCGGACCCGAGTCCGTCTCCCCTCCGGCTTGCTGTTCCGGAGTCGGTTCTTTCAAAAGTGAATACTCCCTCTCCCCGACGATCCCCCACGCCTCGCTCTACCCCCTCGACAAAACGAACCCATTTCCTCTTCCTATCCACTCCCACTATCCACTTTCTTCTGCAAAACGAACCCATTTGTCATCCTCCCGTCATCTTCCCTGATCGATGGGTGGCTCCCCGTGTGCCGGCGGTGGCTCGTGAGCGGTGCCCGGTGCATCCACGCTCGTTCCTGCGCGGTCTCCCCGCGTCCCCGGCCAGTTGATCTGTCCCCCGAATCTTGGAAGATACACACAGGAATCTCATCAATATCTTCAGGAGGACACACCAACCATGACCTCGTTCAAATGGCTTCCCACCGCAATCGCTCTCCTCCTGCTCACCTCCCTGGCCACTGCCCAGGAGCTTCGCCGAACCCTCTCTCTGGACGGCAGTTGGGAAATCGCCGAAGGCTCCATGGACCGTACCCCCGACCAGTTCGACCATCGCATCCCCGTCCCCGGCCTCGTCGACATGGCCGAGCCCTCCTTCCCCGAAGTTGGCGTCAAGAGCCAACTCCGCCAAGCTTTCTGGTACCACCGAACCTTTGAAATCAACACCCCCATCCCCGCCGTGGCCCAACTCAAGATCCACAAAGCCACTTACGGCACACGCGTCTTCCTCAATGGTAAGCTTCTTGGCGACCATCTCCCCTCCTTTACCCCCGGCTACTTCGATCTCCGCCCCGCCCTCCGCCAAGGCACCAACCACCTTATCATCCGCGTTGGCAGCTTCCGCGACTCCGTTCCTCCCCACATCCCCGCCGGCTGGGATTACGAAAAAATCCGCTACACCCCCGGCCTCTTCGATTCCGTCGAAGTGATCCTCTCTGGCACCCCAAACATCCGGAATATCCAGGCCGTCCCCAACATCGACAAGCAGACCGTCTCCGTCCACGCCTGGCTGCGAAACACCGGCCGCAAAACAACTTCCGCCGTTAACTTCGTCGTCCGCGAAGCCAAGTCCGGCCAGATCGTCGGCCAAGCCCAATCCCAACCCGTCGAAATCGAACCCAATCAGGAAGCCAAGGTCTCTGTCGAGATCCCCATCCGCGACTGCCACCTCTGGTCTCCCGAAGATCCCTTCCTCTACGACCTGCAAGCCACCACCGCCGCCGACCAGTTCACCACTCGTTTCGGCATGCGATCCTTCCGCTTCGACCCAACCACTGGCCGGGCCATGCTTAATGGCAAGCCCTACTTCATGCGCGGCACCAACGTCACCCTCTACCGCTTCTTCGAAGACGCCAGCCGTGGCGACAAACCCTGGCGCCAGGAATGGGTCCGCCGTCTCCACCAATCCTTCAAGCCCATGCATTGGAACTCCATCCGCTACTGCATCGGCTTCCCCCCCGAGTTCTGGTACCGCATCGCCGACGAGGAAGGCCTTCTCATCCAGGACGAGTTCCCCATCTGGAACATGGACCCCAAGGCCATCACCTTCACCTCTGAAGAACTGGTCAAGGAATACACCGAGTGGATGCAGGAGCGATGGAATCATCCCTGTGTGGTGATCTGGGATGCTCAAAACGAAAGCAAATCCGAGCAGACCAGCCCGGCCATCCAGGCCGTCCGCTCCCTCGATCTATCCAACCGCCCCTTCGATAATGGCTGGTCTCCCGCCCAGGCCCCGACCGATTCCTTCGAATCGCATCCTTATCTCTTTTCCAATTCCAGCTTTAAGCTCCGGGACCTGGCCCGGGTCTCCGGCATCCCCCACGGCAACGCCATCGAGAACAAAGACAAGAACGCCATCATCATCAACGAATACTGTTGGCTCTGGCTCAATCGCAATGGCACCCCAACCACACTCACCAAGGATCTCTACCGAAACCTCCTCGGCGATAACGCCACCCCCGACCAGCGCCGCTACCTGCGCGCCCGCTATGTCGCTGCCCTCACGGAGTTCTGGCGCTGCCACCGCGCCTGTGCCGGCGTGCTCCATTTCTGCAGCCTCGGCTACTCCCGTCCCGACGGTCAAACCTGCGACGATTACCTCGACCTCGAAAAGCTCAACATGGAACCCCAGTTCCAGAAGTACGTCGCCGACGCCTTCGCCCCCGTGTCGCTCATGATCGACCAATGGGCCGACGAATTGCCCTCCGGCAAGTTGCAGCAGTTCCCCGTCGTCGTGATCAACGACCTCTCCGATGAGTGGAAGGGCACCGTCCGTTTCCGCCTCATTCGCGATTCCCAGGTCATCGAAGAGAAGACCCTCGCCTGTGACGTCCCCGGCTTCGGTGACAAACGCCTCCTCTTCACCCTCCCCATCCCGACCGAGCCCGGGGCCTACCAGGTGCAGGCGGCCCTGATCAAACCCGGCAGCGACCCTGTCCAGAGCCTTCGCGATTTCGAAGTCTTGACCGAACAACAGAGACTCGCCCGCGCAGGCTTCGCCCTTGCCAAGCCCGTCAAGGCCTCCACCAGCCTGACCAAGGATGGCCAGTCCTACCTGGCCGAATACGCCGTCGATGGCAAGTCCGAAACCCGCTGGTCCTCCGAGTTCTCCGATCGCCAATGGCTGGCGATCGATCTCGGCAGCATCCAGACCGTCTCCCGCGTCGAGCTGAACTGGGAGGCCGCCTGCGCCAAGGCCTACAGCATTGACGTTTCGGCCGATGGTCAGAAATGGCAGCAAATATATACCACTGTGAATGGGAAAGGTGGCGTCGAGACCATCCGCTTCACCCCGGTCCAGGCCCGCTGGGTCCGCATGTCCGGCACGCAGCGTGCCACCCCCTATGGTTATTCCCTCTGGGAGATGAAGGTCTTCCCGTGACCCTAATTGACGCCGGTCGTCATCCGGCTACATTGGGCCGCCCATATGCAGGATGAATCGCAGAAATTGATGTGCTCGCCCGAAAAGTCCATTGAAATCCTCGCGCCGGCCGGCAGCTTTGAAGCCCTCGAAGCCGCCTTGGACGCCGGGGCTACCGCCGTCTATCTCGGCCTCAAGTCCCTCAACGCCCGCCGGGGTGCTCGCAACTTTGATCAGGATGAGTTTATCCGGGCCGTACAGACCGCCCATGCCCGAGGCGCTCGCGTCTATCTCACGCTCAACATTGATCTGACTCAACGCGAGCTCGGCCAAGCCGCTCGCATGCTGGAATTGGCCCGCCAAGCCCACGCCGACGCCGTCCTCGTTCGCGATCCCTCGCTCCTGGCCCTCCGACCCTACTATCCCGAACTCGAATTCCACTTCAGCACCCAAGCCTGCATCAGTAGCAGCGCCGATGCTGCCGCCGCCGGACAACTCGGGATTGCGCGTGTGGTGCTGGCGCGCGAACTGTCCCTCAATGAAATCGCCTCTGCCTCGGTCGTCCCCGGCGTGCAGACCGAGATCTTCGCCCAAGGCGCTCTCTGTTTCTGCATCTCCGGCCGATGCCTGCTTTCCAGTTGGGTAGGGGGGCGCAGTGGCAATCGCGGTGCTTGCACCAGTCCCTGCCGCGTGCCTTGGAACCTGAACAATTCCCCCGCAGGCACGCCCCTGTCCATGCGCGATCTTTCCACCGCGCACCGCATCGATGATCTCCGCAAAGCCGGCGTCGTCTCGCTGAAGATTGAAGGCCGCCTGAAAAGCCCCGCCTGGGTCGCCAAGGCCGTCTCCCTTTATCGTCGCGCCTTGGCCGGCGCGGACCCCGCCACTCTGGCGCAAGAGGCTGCGGAATTGGGTGCCTACACCGGCCGAACCATGACCTGTGGCTATCTCGATGGCCAGCGCGACCAGCTCACCGCGATCGCCGAGGGTCGCGTCTCAACCACCGCACCCGCCCCGTCTTCGCCGCCCACCCCGGAGCCGCGTGCCGAAGCTCCCTCTCCGAGCTATGAACTGCAGATCAGCGTCGAAGAGAGGGGAATCGTCTGCCGCTGCGGGAAGGGGACCCGCACCGTCGAGTGGACGATGCCCAAGACCCTCGTTCGCCGCGAGAACAAGGCCATCTCCATTGGCCAGTTCCTCTCCCAGCTCCCGGCAGAGCCCGTGCGGGGCCTGCGTCTGTCGCAGGCGAACACGAATTCCCCCGACTTCCTCCTGGTACCCCGGGCCGCCAATGCGCTCTCGAATCGGCTCTGTACGGTCCTGCGCCAATTGAGCCGGGCCGAGGAAGCCGAGGATGATCTGATCCGCATCGAGCTGCCTGAGCCCGTGCGGAACCTGGTGGCTCCCGGCACTCGCAGCGAATCGAACGACCTGATGCTCGGCGACCACCCCGATCGCGTCCGCCTTCACGCCAGCGGCGTCGGCTCGTTCCTCAAACGCATCCGCGCCACCGGCTCATTCGACGCCAGGCCGGATGCGATCGTCGTGGAAGGCCTGGTTGCCGCCAATGTTCAGAAGGTTCACGCCCAGTGTGCGGACATCCCCATGATCGTGGCGCTGCCCAATGTCTTCTTCGAGGATGAGCTTACGTCCATCCGCCAACTCCTGGCGGCTTGCGCCAACAGCGGCTTATGCGTGGAGGTCAATAGCTGGGGCGGTTGGCATCTGGCCAGGCAGGCCGGGCTCTCCATGGAAAGCGGCCCGGGAATTCCGGTGCTCAATGCACTGGCGGCACGCGAACTGGCGGAGTTGGGAATTCAGTGTGTGACCCTTTCCATCGAAGCCGATCGCAAGCAGCTTGAAGAGCTGACGGGCCATTGTCCGGTTCCCTGCTCCATGATCATTTTCGGCCGGCCGACGCTGATGACCACACGCGTGCAGTTTGATCGCGAGCGGTTCTTGAATCGAACGCTCACCGACCGTCGCGGCGTCCGCGCGGTGGCGCACCAGGAGCGAAACCTCTGGATGCTCCGCTCGCCCGAGCCATTCGACCTGCGGGCTTCGCGCAATGATCGCATCCGTGTGCACCATCTGGTAATGGACCTGGTGACCTCACGCGATCCGGCCAGCGAATGGCTGCTCCCGCCGCAGCCCGAAGACCGCCCCTTCCGCTTCAACTACAACCGGACGCTGGCGTGAGCGAGATAATTCGGTACTTTCAAGGAGTACTCAACAAGGGAGCATTCAATGGAGTGCAGAAAACAGCAGAACAACAAGAATTGCACGTGCACGTACGCTGGCTGCAGCCGCCATGCGGTGTGCTGTGAATGTCTGGCCTATCATTTGAAGAACCGCGAACTTCCCGGCTGCTGCTTTCCGCCGGAAGCGGAACGCACGTATGATCGCAGCTTTGAAGCGTTTGCGGATGCGTGGAAGCTGCGCTCGTGATCAAGCACTGATTCCCCCAGCACAAGACAAACGCCCACGGATAGCTATCCGTGGGCGTTGATGTATCTCCAATGAGTTTCTACATCTCCGGCGGCATCATCTCGACTTGCTTGGCAGTGAAGACGGGGCCTTCCTTGCAGACGTAGATCGGGCCGACGTTGCAGCGGCCGCACTTGCCCAGGCCGCACTTCATGCGGTTTTCCAAAGTCGTGTAGACGTTTTCGCTCTGGTAGCCGAGCTTCTTCAGGCTCTGCAGGGTGAACTTGATCATGATGGGCGGGCCACAGAGCACGGCCACGCAGTTCTCCGGACTCGGCTTGGCCGCCTCTACCAGCTGCGGCACGAAACCCGTATAGCGGCGATGGCTCGGATCGAGCACGGAATCGCCGGGAGCCTTGAGGTTCAGCGGGCGCCAGCCTTCCTCGGCCGGCTCTTCGACAAGCTGCCCGTTCTTGGGCTTCCAGTCGACGCAGAGCCAGAGGTTCACATCGGAGCGGCCTTCCCACTCGGCTAGCTCATCCTTGTATACGTGATCAGCCCAGGTTCGGGCGCCATACACGATGGTGATCTTGCCATAGTCCTCGCGGCGATCGAGGCAGTACTGGATGACGCTCCGCATCGGGGGCAGCGCGATGCCGCCGGCGATGAACAGCAGATCCTTTCCTTTCCAGGCTTCGACGGGGAAGCTATTGCCATACGGCCCGCGGAAGCCCATGAGATCGCCGACGTTCAACCTTCGCAGGGCTTTGGTCACGCGGCCGGCCTGGCGGAAGGTGCACTCGATGTAGCCTTTGCGGGTTGAGGAACTGGCGATGCAGAAGGTCGATTCGCCTTCGCCGATCGCGTTGTACAAGCCAAACTGCCCGACGCGGTAGTTGAAGGCTTCGCCTTCCTTGGGATCGGCGAACTCCAGCCGAAGCGTGCGGACATCGGGTGTCTCATCACGCAAGGCGGCGATCCGCATCAGGTAGGGGCGGTAGATGTTCGGCGAATCCGCCGCCACCTTCGCCTGGATTCCCGGTACCGCCGGGGCCGGCAGGGACAGGCCTGTCGGGGCATCGTTGACCGGCGTCAACGCCGGCGTCTGCGACAGCTCCTGCAGATCGGCCAGGAGGTCCATGCTTCCGGGGCACAGCCGAATGCATCGGCCGCAGCCCGTGCAGAGCACGCGGTTGAATTTCTCGGGGTAATAACGGAACTTGTGCGAAAGCCGCTGCCGCCAGCGTGACGCCTGATCGGGCCGGGGGTTGTGGCCGGAGGTGTGCAGGGTGAACAGCGGAAACGCGCAGGCGTCCCAGTTCTTCTGCCGGATACCTTCGCGGCCGGTCATCTCATCTTGGATATCGAAGCAGTGACAGGTCGGGCAGGCGAATGCACACGTACCGCAGGCCAGGCACGACTGTGACGCCCGCTGCCACAGGGGATCATTGAACCGTTGCGTGAACGCCTGCTGGACATTCTTTGGCTCAAACCGCTTCTGGACACTCTGGCGAGCCTGGTCGCGAATGGATTGCAGCTCGGCGGCGCCATTTTCCATCGGCTTGCCTGCGCCATTGGGGATCGCCGCCAGCAGCTTCTGGCCCTTCTCGGTATGCGCCTCGGCCACGTAGCTGCCATCGGCGAGTTGCGTCAGGAGGACATCGCCGAGCTTCTCACCGGCGGGATCCACATCGACCGAGGTGCAGAAACAAGCATCGTCGACCGGCTGCTTGCAGGAGATCACCACGGTGGTCAGGTTCTGACGCCGCTGTTCAAAGAACGGATCATGGAAATCCCATCCGAACAGGGGTGCCAGGATTTCCGGGGCCGCTGCATCGCAGGGGCGGGCGCCGAAGATGACCGTCGGCGGAAACTCCAGCTTCGGATCGGACAGCGTCCAGGTACTGCCATCGTTGCGTTGGATTTTCAGGATGGGCTCGCTGCGGGGAAACCACGCGGGCTTGGGGCTCATGCGCGGCAATCCCTGGCCCAGGCCCGTGGGATTGGCCGCACCGGCAGATAATGTCCGGTATTCGACGCCGCCAGTCGCCGGGTCGGTTATAACCGGCGCGATGACGCGATAGCCGCCGGCCAACAGCGCCGCTGCCCATTGCTCGATCGTTTGGCGCGAGAGTTGGACTCGCTCCCGTACTTCACATTCGCTCGCCACGCCGGTCATTGCTCACCTTACAGAATGAAATCCTCTTTATCGTTCAACTTGAAGTCCGACTGCAGCGGGATGGCCTTGGGATCCAGCCCAGCGCGATGATCAAAATGCTTCAGCGCCGACCGGGCCAACGCCGCACTCAACAGATTCAGGGGAATTCCCGCCGGGCATGCCTCCTGGCAAGCCCCGCAGCCGACGCAACGTCCCGCCAGATGGAAGGCGCGGATGATATGCCACGCCAGGTTCCCGGGCCCATCGGCCGCCGTCGGGAACCACTGCGGCTGATTCTTATCGGCGAAGCACTGCTCGCAGGTGCACATCGGGCACGACCCGCGGCAGGCGTAGCACTTGATGCACTTGGCGGATTGATCTGCCCAGAAGGCCCAGCGCTCTTCGGGCGTCTTGGCCATCAGTTCGTCCAGCTTCTTTAGAACCTCGTCGGAGAATCCGACGGGTCGATCCGCTGGCACATCCTTCCGCAGTTCCGCCATCCACTTATTGGCGGCATCCATGTCCATCGTGCCGATGTATTTCCCATCCGCGCCGACTGCGAAAATCACGATCGACGCCGGATTCACAAACGATTCCTGGGTCAGCACGTTGATGGCCGCCAGTTCGCTGCTTCGGGCGACAATCCCAATGGGCGTAATCTGCTTGATCTGCGGATTCTTCAGCAGCCGGGCCAGGTTACCCCAGTCAGCCGGCGCCACAAGCTCTTTCGCCGCTTCGGCGCTGGTGATCCAGGAAGGCCGGGCCTTGCCGAGCGTTCCGCTCTTGGTCCATCCGATGACCGCCTTGGCGTTCCCCGCGGTCAGCGCTTCGGCTACCGCTTCGATCAACTTCGGATCGGCTTCCGCGGCCTTGCGCCCGTTCTTCGCCAGACCATCGGGCACCCCGATCCCCGGTGCCGCTGCGGGCTCGCGGTTCTGTGCCACCTTGTGTAACGGATCATACGGGCCGAGTTGACGAATTCGATCCGTGAACGACTGGATCGTCTTGACCCACTTGGCGCCCTCGGCCGCCGAGATCCACGCCATATCCAGACGCCGGAGGTCGAATCCCAGCACGTCCAAAAGGTCTCGCAGCAAGGTCCATCGGCGTCGGGCGCGGAAGTTGCCGGCGGTGTAATGGCAATCCCCGGGATGGCACCCGCTCACCAGGACGCCATCGGCGCCCTGGAGGAATGCGCGAAGAACGAAGCTGATATCGATTCGCCCGGTGCACGGGAGCATGATCGCCCGCACGTTGGACGGATAGGTCATGCGACTTGTGCCGGCCAGATCCGCCCCCGCGTATGTGCACCACTTGCAGACGAAAGCCACGATGCGAGGCTCGAAAGTCCCGCTGGCTGTCTGCTGGGTCTGTTGTGTTGCTACACTGCTCATAGACTATTCCGCCAATGCAGCCAGTGCTGCATGTACCTGCTCATCGGTAAACGCATCCAGATCGATCGACTTGCTGCGGCAAAGCGACACGCAGGTGCCGCAGCCCTGGCACAGACCGGTGTTCACCTTCGCCACGGTCTTGATCAGCGTTCCCTTGCGATCGCGAATCTCTTCCTTCTCGATCGCCTTGTACGGGCACGCTGCGGCACAGGTGAAGCAGCCGATGCAGGTGGAGAAGATCGGCGGCGGCATGCGGTTTACTTTGGCCACCACCGGATCACGCTGCAACTCCGTCGCGGCGAACAACCCGAGCACCTTGGCACTCACGGCCGACGCCTGGGAGACTGTCTCGGGAATGTCCTTGGGGCCTTGGCAGGCGCCAGCGAGGAAGACGCCGGCGGTGTTGGTTTCCACGGGCCGGAGCTTCGGATGGGCTTCGCTCAGCCAGCCGTCGCCGTCGTAACCAATGCCCAGTTTCTGGGCCAGGGTGCGCACATCGGCCTGCGGGACCGCGGCACTGGCGAGCACCACCATGTCGGCCCGGATGTTGATGCGCTGGCCACCGTTGAGAGTATCGGCCGCCTGGACAATCAGGGCGCCGTCCTCCGGGTAGATGCGGGCTGCGCGCGAGCGGATATACACCGCGCCGTCTTGTTCCGTCGCCCGGCGATAGAACTCGTCATACGCCTTGCCGGGAGTTCGGACGTCCATGCACAGGACAAATGCCCGGCCGCTATGGACCTTGTGCTTGTACAGCATCGCGTGCTTGGCGGTGTACATGCAGCAGATCTTGCTGCAGTACGCATGGCCCTTCGACGGATCGCGCGAGCCGGCGCACTGAACGAAGACGATCGTCTGGGGCTCTTTCCCATCGGACGGCCGGCGGATTTCGCCACCCGTCGGACCGGAGGCCGACGCCAATCGCTCAAACTGCAACCCGGTCAGCACATCCGGATGGTCGCCACCGGCATAGGCCGGGAAAACCTCTTTGCCGAGCACCTGGAACCCGGTTGCCACGACAATGGCGCCGACCTGTTCCGTGATCAGCTCATCTTGCAGGTCGTAATTCACGGCTCCGGTGGGACAGACCTTCTGGCACACGCCGCACTTACCGGTCTTGAATTTCGTGCAATTGGCCCGATCGATGACCGGCTTATTGGGCACCGCCTGCGGGAAGGGAATCCCGATGGCGGTGGTTTTGCCAAGCCCCTCGTCAAACGGGCTGGGGAGCTTCTTCTGAGGGCATTTCTGCCAGCAGGTGCCGCACCCGGTGCATTTGGTCCAGTCTACGCTCCGCGCTTTGCGACGAATGGTGACCTGGAAGTTCCCCACGTAGCCTTCAACCTTTTCGACCTCGCTGTAGGTTTCGAGCCGGATATTCGGATGCGATGCCGCCTCCACCATGCGGGGCGTCAGGATGCACTGCGAGCAGTCCAGCGTCGGGAAAGTCTCCGACAACTGCGACATATGCCCGCCCAGGGACGGCGAGCGCTCGACCAGGATCACCTGGACCCCGCCCTCGGCGATGTCCAGCGCCGCCTGAATCCCGGCGATGCCGCCGCCGATTACCAGTGCCTTACGCGTCAATGGCACCTTGATCGGCGACAGCGGCACGTTCCGCTGCACGCGGGCCACGATCGATCGCACGATCTCAACGGCCTTGTGCGTCGCTTGCTCCCGGTCGGTATGCACCCAGGAACACTGCTCACGCAGATTGGCGATTTCGCACAGGTATGGATTCAAGCCGGCTGCCTTGACCGTCTTGCGAAATGTCTTTTCATGCATGCGTGGCGAGCAGGCCCCAACCACCACGCCCGTCAGCTTATGCTTGGCGATCGCATCGCGAATCTGCGCCTGGCCCGGCTCCGAGCAGGTGTAGCGGTAATCCGTCGCATACGCCACACCCGGCATTGACCTGGCTGCCTCGGCGACGCGGGCGCAGTCCACGGTCTTTCCGATGTTCTCCCCGCAATGACAGATGAATACGCCAATCCTGGACACGGATGTTATTCCTTGTAATGCACGGCCACATCGCGTGGCGCGTTGTATGCTTCATTACACCGAAGCGGTCTGCTTGGCTCTGCCGAGCGCCCCTGTAAGGACGGGCTCCACCGGCACGAAATGGCTCTTGAAGCCCAATCGCTCGGCGGAGCATCCCATCGCCAGCCCAAGCAGTTGCGTCAGGTACACCACGGGGATCGGGGGCGATCCCGCGTCCCCAAACCCTTGACGCATATCCAGATTCGCGTGGCACATCGGGCAGGCCAGGCAGATCAGATCCGCGCCGGCCTTGCGAGCCGATTGGCAAATGCTCTTGGTCAGTCGAACCACGGATTCCGTGCGGGAAAGGGCAAGCGAAGCGCCACAGCACTCCGTCGCCATCGACCAGCGCACCGGCTCGGCGCCTGCCACGCGAAGCACGCGTTCCATGCTCTGCGGCATTTCGTAATTCGACTCGCCCGTAATCTTCGGCGGCCGAACCAGCAGACACCCGTAGTAGCACGCGACTTTCAACCCCGCCAGGGGCCGCGTGATGCAGGCCTTGAGCGCCTCTTCCGGCAGTTCCCCGAGCCAGTTCAGCAGACTGAGCGGGCGAACCTGCTCAAGATGCATGTTCTCCGGCCGCCCCAACGCCTTGGTGACGCGCTGGCGCAACACCGGCTTGCTGGCGAGCTCATGCGCCGCAGCCGCCAGCCGCTGATAGCACATCGCGCACGGCGCCAGCACCTCACGCAATCCAGCTTCGCTGGCCTTGGCCAGGTTATCCGCCGCCAGGGACAGCGTCGCCTCGTGATCCAATGCATGTGCCGAAGTGGCGCCGCAGCAGACCCAATTGGGCACTTCCTGCAGTTGGATCGCCAGCTTTTCCACGACCGCCCTGAGCGAGTGGTCGTAGTCGCTGGCGGAGCCACACAGACTGCATCCCGGATAATAGCCGATTGTCTTCATGCCTCGGCCGATCCTTTCTGCTGTCTGAGCTGCCCAATGGCATTGTGGACACGAGTCATGTCCTGGGCCGGGCCGGGCTTGAGGCTCAGCTTACCCTTGAGGAACATGATCGCCCCCAGAATGACATCCTGGAAGAAGTTCCATGTCCGCAGCTTGTATCGCATGACCAAGGATACTTCGTGAATGCGCCCGGTGCTCAGAGCGCTTTCGAGGAATGTACGATGCATCGCCTGGATATCCCGTGCTCGCTTGCTTTGGGAAGCCATGCCGCGCCGCAGGCTCTCTTGACGCAGCACATCCATGGTACCCGCAATATCCACCCCCTGTGGGCACCGTGTTGTGCAGGCCATGCACCCCGCGCATAACCAGGGGGTGTCCGCGCCCAGTGCTTGGCGTGTATAGGTCGCCTGCTGAGATTGAGTCGCAAACGCCTCTTCCAGTTGCAGCAGCCGCATGATCCGAGTCGGACTCAAGTCCATTTCGCCGACTACGTTCTGCGGGCAACCCGCTGCACATCGGCCACACTGATAGCACTGCAGAGGCGAAGCTCCGGTTGCTTCCACAACCTTCGCTACGAGCGTCTCGCGGGAAGAATTCGAGGCGTGCGAGGAAAGACCCTCACCATCCATCTGTGAACCAGCTCCTTCTCACAGAGCGGGACGATGCCCGCCAAAGTTACCCATCATGCAGTTACATTGCCGCGAGTCAAGCCCACGGCGAACGGGCGCGGCTTGCTTTTGGTATATATTGCTATACCCGCTTGGGTTGACGTTGTTGCGAAAATCCACAGTTCCTGGCCTGCCTATAATCGCCCGGTCCAACTGAAGGAGCTCAAACATGCTTAAGCCCCAAGTCTTGGCCGCTCTTAACAGGCAGATCCAGCTGGAGTTGACGGCATCGTATGATTATCTGGCCATGTCGGCTTATTTCGATCGCGAGGTGCTCAAAGGGTTTGCCGGCTATTTCCGCAAGCAGTCCGAAGAAGAACGCGACCATGCCATGCGCATCTTTGAGTATATTCAGGACTCCAACGAACGAGTTGCACTCGGGCCCATCAATGCCCCCAAAGCCGAGTTCACCTCGGCGCTCGATGCGTTCAAGCATGCCCGCGATACCGAACGAGCCAATACCGCGTCCATTCACGCCTTGTATACCCTGGCAGTAAAGGAAAACGATCTGCCCACCCAAACCATGCTGCAGTGGTTCATCAACGAACAGGTCGAAGAAGAAAAGTGGACCGAGGAGTTCGTCACCATGGCCGAGAAGATCGGCCCGCATACCGGTGCGCTGTTCATGTTCGACCATCGCGTCAGCAAACGTGCCGACAAGGAATAATCATTCAGCAAGATCCGGCACCAAAGAAGATCGGCACGGCCAAGCGGTCCGTGCCTTCTTCATAGCGTGCCCTGGGCACCCTGACCACGTGCTCCAGCCTGCGTTCATCTGCGTCAATCTGCGGCACCTTTGCGCACCGGTAGCGCCACCAATTGCCCATTCATCGAGCCGATGAACACGCGATTCCCATCCGTTGCCGGCGATGCCAATAGATGTCCCATCCCCAGGCCATACTGCCACTGCCGGACCCCATCGGCCGCGCCAAACACCGATACAACCCCATTCACCGATCCGATGCACACTCGGCCGCCGACCCAGGCAAACGACGAATCATAGATGGTGTTGCCCGCGGAGGATTCCCACACTTTCTGCCCATTATCTGCGGCAAAGCAGTACACTCGTCCACCCTCGCCAATGGCCGTGTAAACCCGCCCCGCGTGGTATAGCGGGCTGGAATAACCGAGCTTCTTGGCGTCGTATTCCCATACGACTTTGCCGCTGGCAGCCTCGACCGCGTGCAGGACACCATCATTCGACGTGATGAAGACCTTCTCCTCGCCCACCGCTGGCGAAGCGACGGCAGGGGAGTAGTACATCGACTTGCCGAATCGCTGGGCCCAGAGCTGCTTCCCCGTCCCGGCGTCGATACAGCGCAGTTGATTGTCCCACCCGCCCAGGAAGAACCGCTTGCCGTCGGTGGCAACGTTGCTCTGGTACATCCCCTCGACCGGCGCTGTCCACCGCACCTGTCCAGTGGCTGCATCCAGGCCATAGATCACACGATCCACCGAGGGAACGCAGACTGTAGCTTCCGCGACGGCCGCCCCTGCAAAGACGCCGCCGCCGGTTTGAGTCTTCCATTTCAGTCTTCCGCTGAGGGCATCAACTGCGTATACGAAATGATCGGCCGAGCCGAAGTAAACCATTTCTCCGGCAATGCAAGGCGTGGCGAAGATAGCCCCATGGGCATGGAACCTCCATCGCTCGTGTCCCGTCCGCGAGTCCAGCGCAACCAAATCGCCCCCCATGGTCGTGACGTATACCGTTTCGCCGTGGCAAGCCAAGTGCGACTGAATCGCACTCTTCAGATCCGTTTGCCATTCGGCCTTGATCACATCGCCGCGGTAGTCGCGTAACGGTAGCGTCGCGAAATACGCTCGCCCATCCCCGAGCGTCACGCGACTGATGATCTCATGCGATCCAGGCATAAGATCCGCCGGTAGCTTTCCCGCATACTCATCACCAACATGCGTCATCGGCGCATACGAGCCGCCGTCTACTCGCATCTCCACCTTCACATCCGTCGGGTTATTCAAGAGCTTCACGAAAACCCGACGGTCGGCGATGCTCACGCCGAGTTCCGTCTGCTTGGCCATGCCGGGATCCCGCGTCAATGACACGGCCAGAAGATCCGCCGGCGTGCTCGAATCCGTCGCTCGTCGCTTGATGCGAATCTGTCCCTCGGCCACCTCGATGACATGGTATGACCCTTGATACAGTCCCTTGGCTTCGATGGCGGGCGCGCCATTGATGTTCCACTGCAAATCGCTGTGCCCGTGGCCAAAGAGCCACAGGCGCACGTTGTAAGGTCGCACGGTTTCCAGCAGCGCCGCTTCGTTGTCCACCTGCGATCCTTGCCCGAGCGGATGATGCATTCCGATGACGATCGGCCTGTCAGGCCCGATCTTCTTCAGATCCCGGCTCAGCCAGTCAAGTTGCTCCTGATCGATGTGTCCCCAGTGCTGCAGCAGAACGGTCGAATCCAGCAAGACGAAGTGAATGCCGGCGTAATCCCACGATTGGTACCGTTTCCCGGCCCCCCGTTCATATCCTTCCTTGCCCAGTGGGTTCCATCGAATGTCGTGATTCCCCGCCGTCGTGTATTGCCGAGCCGTCAACTCGGCAAGCGTCTTGCGATGAATGGCGTACTCCGCCTCCGTGCCCAATTCCGTCAGATCGCCCGTATTGATCACAAACGCTATCGGCGCGTTGCGTTGGCTGATCTCTCGATAGAGTTTCTCCACCTCCGCGGCCCGCGAGCCTTTTGCGTCGTTGATCCCGGCATGCGTATCGGTGATATGCACGAAGGTGAAACTCTCACTCCTGCCGGCGCACCCTCCCAGCAGCAGCCCCAGTAGCAGCCCCAGTAGCAGGAGGACAATAGGAAATCGGTCCGTGGTCATCTTCTCCCGACGATTTGCTATGATAGTGTTCATGAGATCTTCTGTGCCTACACCGCGAGCGATCCTCTTTGATCTGGACGGCACCTTGGCCGATACGTTTCCGCTGATCGTGGCCTCCTGGAATGCCGCCGTCGGTCCCGTTACCGGACGCACCTACACGGCCAGCGAAGTCATTTCGCGTTTCGGCGTGCCGGACTCAGCCATGATTTGCCGGGAGCTGCCCGAGCATGCCCAGGCTCAAGCGGTCGAAGTATACCACACGTTCTACGAGGCCAATCATGGCATGGTCGAAGTTTTCGCCGGCGTGCCCGAATTGCTCGCCTCTCTGCGCAAGCTGCATCTGCCGCTGGGCCTTATGACCGGCAAAGGCCGGCGTGCCGCCGCGATCACCCTTCGCATGCTCGGCTGGGATACACTCTTCGGCAGCGTCGTCACCGGCGACGAGACTCCCAAGCAGAAACCCGCCCCGGACGGTCTGTTCATGGTTTCCGAGCAACTGGGTGTCTCCCCCAAGGATTGCATCTGGATCGGCGACAGCCCCTCCGACATGAAAGCTGGCAAAGCTGCCGGCATGTTCACCATCGCCGCCGGCTGGCACGAGGTCTACAAGGGTCGCATTGCGCCCCTCAACCCGGACTTCATCGCGCAAAGCCCCTCGGATCTGGCCTCCCTGTTGACACAGTCCACCTGCAACGGCGACCTTGGTTAGCGGCGGCCCGCAGGGCCGGGGCGTTTACTCCATCACAGCGGCCATCCTATGCCATTGTTTGGCCTGTGTTCACCGATACAATAATCGCAACACAAGGGTCCCGATGCGCAACGATTTGTCCACCACCAGCCCGACCCCCGCTGCCCTCCCTGGCTACTCCATTGAACGCGAGCTTTCCCCTGGCCAAACATGGTTGGCTGTATCACCCAGTGGCCGTCGGGTTACTCTCAAACTGCTCGAAAGCGATTGCCTCATGGGCGACCAGCTTCACCCCATGGTCTACGATCGCCTCGGCCGCGTCCGGGAACTGGCACACCTGGCGGTTGCATGCCTGTTCGGTGTCGAGCGACACGAC
>JBLNDH010000459.1:0-2607 GCA_050261455.1 Bacillota bacterium | reverse complement strand
CGGCCACGCATGAACTGCCCTGGGTGGCGGATCAACAGGCGATTGCCATGCACAATGCGAAGTTCTTCGAGGCGGCGGCTGAGTTCGTTGTAGCGAAGCCGGAGGCCTCGACCATCAAACTCATACTGCAGGCCACGGACCACGACGGGGACCATCTCACCGGAGACGAGCTTGCCGTTTTCGGTGTAGCCTTCGGTGTAGATCAGGGAGCTTTCGTTGTTGAACGATGCGTTGTGCATCGTCATGGTGAGTTCCGGCGGCTTGCCAATGGCAGGCAGGAGGGTGAGCGTAACGCCGTAAAGGGTACCGCTGTTGGGGGATTGGGCCACGCGGCCGCCCAGTTCGTCTTTGCCTTTGCCGATGGTCTGCTCCATGGTGACGACACCGGTTTCGCCGACGATGCGTACGACGCGGCCGCCGTCCATGAAGAATTCGGCTTCGGGTTTGACCAGCTGCCAACGTCCATCCTGCTGGGGCTGATAGCGTTCGGCGCGCAGCCGGGAGCTGAGCTGGCCAGTTTTGGGGTCATATCGGAGGTAGTAGGCCTTGTCGCCGGGGCCGACTAGCGTGGGGCTGTCTGTCGGCAGGGTGGCGGGAGCAAGTTGGGTTGTGGGGCGATTGGCGACGGTCGGTACGACGGCGCCGTCGGATCCGAACATGACCCAGTAAATGCCAAACGCCAGGCCGACCACGAAGACCGCCAGAATAACGAGGAGGATGGATCGCAAGTCAGATCTCCGGTTCAACGTCGAACATCTTCAGGACGACGAGATCCTGCACATCGATTAACCCCACCGGCCGATTCTCGTCATCGACGACGGGGACTTCGTCGATGCGGTATTCCTTCATGAGGGCCATCACCTGGCTGGCGAGGCACTCGGCGTTGATGACCTTCGGGTTGCGTTTCATGACTTCGCTGATCGGTCGGGACAGCGCGGTGCCGTTGCGATCGGTCAAGAGGCGGCGCAGGTCGCCATCGGTGAAAATGCCACTGAGCTTGTCCTGGCCATCGACGAGGATGACGGCACCGCTGCGACGTTTGATGCGGCTGGTTTCGGCCAGCACCTGCCCGACGGTTAGACGATCGGAGGCCACGGGAAGATTCTCGCCTTTTCGGAAAGTCATGGCCTCTTTGACTTTGATGAGTTTGCGTCCCAGCTGACCGGCGGGATGGAATACGGCAAAATCCTCGGCGGTGAAATGGCGCAGTTTCATGACGGTGAGCGCCAAGGCGTCACTGAGGGCGAGCATAGCGGTCGTGGTTGCGCTGGGCGCCAGGCCGAGAGGACAGGCTTCCTGGATTTGGCCCATGGTGAGGACCACGTCGGAGAATCGGGCCAGGGAGCTGGTGCGGCTGCCGGTGATGGCGATGGTGGGATGCCCGAGCTTTTTGATGACGCTGAGCATGCGGACGACCTCGTCGCTCTCGCCGCTGTAGGACATGATCAGTACGACATCCCCTTTGCGGGCGACTCCCACGTCGCCGTGCAGAGCGTCGCCGGGGTTGAGGAAATGGCTGGGGGTACCTGTACTGGACATGGTGGCGGCGAGTTTGCGGGCGATGAATCCCGCTTTGCCGACGCCACTGGTCAGCACTGAGCCACGGCAGTTGAGAACAAGATGCACAGCCCGTTCGAACGAATCATCCAGAGCGGCGGTCATCTGCCGGACCGCCGCCGCTTCGGCTTCAATCACATGGGCTGCAAACTGACGAATAGGTTGATCCATAAAACGTAAGGCGAGGCAAGCCTCGCCCATAAAACGGCCTCATCCTTGCTAGTGACTGGATTATCAGGGGCCCCTCACTAAAATCAAGCTACACGAAATGGGTTGCCGGACATGCGGATAGGCACGATTGGGGCTTGATAAAGCGTCCAAAGCCGGCTGGCCGCACGGATTAGGCGATCGTGTCACACTTTAGAACTCGTTTCAAAACCCGAGTTTGCTGAGGTGGTGGCATTTGGCTTTGAGGTTTGGAACTCGCTCTTAGAGGTTGGTTTTGGAATACCGCGTTGAACTGGATATCTACAACGGTCCTTTGGACCTCTTGCTCTACCTGATCAAGCGGGATGAGCTGGACATCTACGATATTCCGATTGCGCGGATTACCGACCAATACATGGGGTATCTCCACCTAATCAAGGACCTTCACGAGAAGGAGGGCCTGGATATCAATCTGGCGGGTGAGTTCCTGGTGTTGGCGGCAACGCTGATGGAGATCAAGTCGGCGATGCTGCTACCCAAGCCGCCACCCGACCCCAATTCACCCGATGCAACGACGGCGGAGGAATTGAGCGATCCTCGCTACGAGCTGGTTCAGAAACTGCTGGAGTACAAGCGGTTTAAGGACGCGGCCAATGCGTTGGAGCATCGGCAGGAAGTCCACCAGCAGCGATTTCCGCGTGTGCCGAGCAAACGGGAGGGGGATGATAATGAGCCGCCACCGGTCGATCTGGAAGAAGTGCAGATTTGGGACCTGCTGGCGGCGTTTACGCGGCTGATGCAAGAGGTTGGCCAGCGTAAGCCTCGGTACCATGAAGTCATTTACGACGACACGCCGATTGATCTGCATGCGGCGGACATTGAGGATCGGCTGACTCGCGAAGG